>JAAEPF010000025.1 GCA_024222295.1 Actinomycetes bacterium | reverse complement strand
GACCGTGCTGGTCAGCGGTCTGCGGCCGTGCTGGTCAGCGGTCTGCGACCGTGCTGGTCAGCGGTCTGCGACCTTGCGCCAGATGGCGCGAGGCAGGTTGCGGAACACGAAGAACGGGAACTTCAGCATCCCGGGTGCCCAGACCGTCTCCGCTCCCTTGGCCAACCCGTCGATGATCACGTCGGCCACGGCATCGGGTGTGGTGGAGAACGGCGCCTCGTCCATCCCGTCGGTCATCTTCGTGTGAACGAAGCCCGGGCGGACCACCATCACGCGGACCCCGGTGTCTTCGAGGGCGTCGCCCAGGCCCTGGGCGAACGCGTCGAGGCCTGCCTTGGTGGCTCCATAGACATAGTTGTCCTTGCGGGTGCGCACGCCTGCCACCGAGCCCATCACCACGATGGCACCGTGGCCCTGGACCCGCATGCGGTTGGCGACCGCGATGCAACTCGACACCAGCCCGGTCAGGTTGATGTCGAACGCCTTGGCCGCGAACGTCGGATCAGCGTCGAACGCCTCCTGGCTTCCGAGGATGCCCGCCGGGGCGTACACCAGGTCCAGGTCACCGAAGCGGTCGAACACTTCACCTATGACCTTCTCGTGGCTGGCGAAATCGGTCGACTCCCAGTGCACCATCTCCACGGTGGTGGCGCCCGCTGCGGCAGCGGCCTCCGCGACCGGCTCCATGTCATCCTCGGGGCGGCCCGCCAGCACCACTGTGCGGCAGCGCCTCGAGGCAAGCTTGGTCACCAGGGCGCGACCGATGTCGGAGCCCCCTCCGAGCACCAGAACCGACTGAACTTCCCCGAGTGCGTCGCGCACCGTTGCCTCCGTGCTGTCCGGTGTCACGAGCGGCACCGGGTCCGTCAACCATACGCGGCAGCGCCGCTGAACCACAGTTGTGCCGCCCGTCGGCCGGTTGCCGGCTGGGACCGAAACGATGGTGGGCCGTAGCCTCTTCGTGGTGAGCACCCGGATGCTGATCATCCTCTCCCTGCTGTGCGGCCTGGCCCTGCTGATCGCCTTCGCGATTCAGGCGAGCCAGGTCCTCTGATTGCCCCGGGGAGCCGGCCGGATCGCCGCCGGAGGCCGGGCTGTGCGGCCGCTTCAGGGCGAGGCCATCGGTACCCCCGATCATCGGTAGGCTCAGGCCGTGACAGATCATCATTACGACCTCGTTGTGATCGGTGGTGGCCCGGCCGGCTACGGCGCCGCCCTTTACGGAGCTTCGGCGGGGCTCAACATCGCCCTCGTCGAGCGGGACAAGATCGGTGGCACGTGTCTGCACCGCGGCTGCGTGCCCGCGAAGGAGCTGCTCGAGACCGCAGCGGTCGTGCGCACGGTGCGCGAGGCGGGTGACTTCGGCGTGATCGTCACCCCCAACAAGATCGACTGGGGCCGCACCCTCGAGCGCAAGCAGCAGATCGTCGACAAGCTGGCCGGCGGTGTCGAGATGTTGCTCAAGGGCCGCAAGGTCACCATCCTCAACGGCACCGGCACGCTCGGTCCCAACAGGACCGTCGAGGTCGTGGGTGGCGACGGTGAGCGGGCAACGCTCACCGCGGATGCGGTCGTGCTGGCCCCGGGCTCGGTGCCGCGCACGATCCCCGGCTTCGAACCCGACGATCGCTACGTGGTCACATCCGACGAGTTCTTCCACATCCCGCAGGTTCCGCAGAACGCGGTGGTGATCGGTGGTGGGGCCATCGGGTGTGAGTTCGCGTCCACGCTTGCGGACCTGGGCAGCAAGGTGACGATCCTTGAGGCGTTGCCGAAGATCCTCCCCGGGTGCGACGACGACGTGACCCGCGTGGTGCGCCAGTCGTTCAAGAAGAAGGGCATCGAAGTGCGCACCGGCGTTGCAGTGACCAGCCACTCGCCCGGCGAGACCGGCACTTCGGTCAGTTTCGGCGAAGGTGAGACCATCGATGCCAACCTCGTGGTGGTGTCGGTCGGCCGGGCGCCCTACACAACCGGCCTTCTCGCGGCCGGCACGGGAGTGGTCGTGGGTGAGCGCGGATTCGTCGAGGTCGACGACGCGTACCGCACTGGCGAGCCGTCGGTTTGGGCAATCGGCGATGCAATCGACACCCCGCAGCTTGCACACGTGGGATTTGCCGAGGCGATCTCGGCGGTCAAGGACGTCCTCGGTGAGGGCCCCTCACCGGTCGACAACTCGCGGGTGCCGTGGGCGATCTACTGCAATCCCGAGGTCGCCTTCGCGGGGCATTCGGAGCAGTCCGCCAAGGACGCCGGGATTGACGTGGTGACCTCGAAGCACCGCTTCGCGGCCAACAGCCGGGCGATGATCATCGGTGAGACCGACGGACTCGTGAAGGTGGTGGCGCAGAAGCGCCCCGACGGGACCGGCGGACAGGTGCTCGGCGTGCACATGGTCGGGCCATGGGTGACCGAGCAGCTCAGTGGCGGCTACCTGGCGGTGAACTGGGAGGCAACTGTCGACGAGGTGGCGGCGTTCGTGCAGCCGCACCCGTCGCTCACGGAATTGTTTGGCGAAACGGTGTTGGGTCTCACCGGGCGTTCACTTCACTGAGTGGGTGGTCCCGGCAGGACTCTGAGAGCAACTACAATACAAGTTAGATACAAGTACCACGGCGGGCATCGGGGCCCGCCGGTCGTAGACCAGGTCCATGTGACCGAGGAGAACCAATGTCCGACATCGTGATGCCCCAGCTCGGCGAGTCCGTCACCGAGGGCACGATCACCCGTTGGTTCAAGTCGGTGGGGGACACCGTCAACGAGGACGAGCCCTTGTTCGAGGTGTCCACCGACAAGGTCGATACCGAGGTGCCCGCTCCGGCCTCAGGGGTGCTGAGCGAGATTCGTGTGGAGGAAGGCGAGACCGTCGATGTGGGAACCGTGCTCGCCGTGATGGGCGGCGGTGATGCCGCACCCGCTGCCGCGCCGGCGCAGGAGCCCGCTGCCGCGCCCGCCGCCGCGCCGGCGGAGGAGCCCGCCCCCGAGCCCCCAGCGGTCGCCCCACCCCCTGCTCCAGCCGCCACACCGCCCGCTGCGGCTGGTGCACCAGCCCCTGCGCCCGCCTCGGCGCCGGCTGCTGCCCCCCAACCGGCCGCGGCCGAGACGCCAGCTGCCAGCGGTGCGCTGCTATCGCCGTTGGTGAGGCGCCTCGTCGAGGAAAACGGACTCGACCCCAACGTCATCACCGGGACCGGCGTCGGGGGGCGCATCACCCGCGAAGACGTACTCGATGCCATCGATGCAGGCGTCGGCGCCAAGGCCTCGGGCGGCGGCGCACGTGCTGTGGCGCCCACCGCTGCGCCGGCCGCGCCGGTGCAGCGCCCCCAGCCCGCCGCGCCGCAGGTCGCCCCGATGCGGCCGGGTGCCGGTGATGTGGCCGAGCCGCTCAACCGGATCCGCAAGATGACCGGGGATCTGATGGTGGCTTCCAAGGCGACGTCGCCACATGTGATCACCGCCGTCGAGGTCGACTACTCGGCGATCGAGGCAGCACGTTTGCCCATGCGCGAGGCGTTCAGGGCCGAGAACGGCTTCTCGCTCACCTATCTGCCGTTCATCGCGCGCGCTGTCGTCGATGCAATGCGCGAGTTCCCGCACATGAACGCCTCGATGGGCGACGGCGAGATCATCCTGCACAACGAGGTCAACCTCTCGGTGGCCGTGGACCTCAACTACGAAGGCCTGCTCGCGCCGGTGGTCCGCGAGGCCCACGAGAAGCGGCTCCGGGCCATCGCGGACGACATCAACGACATCGCAGTGCGTGCACGCAACAAGCAGCTCGGCCCCGACGAGCTCACCGGCGGCACCTTCACACTGTCCAACTCCGGTGCATTCGGCTCCTTGCTGGTGGCACCTGTCATCAACCAGCCACAGGTTGCGATCCTCAGCACCGACGGTGTGAGCCGCAAGCCGGTCGTGGTCGATGACGGCCAGGGCAACGAGGCCATTGCGATCCACCCGGTCGGCATACTCACACTGAGCTGGGACCACCGTGCTTTCGACGGCGCGTACTCGGCGGCATTCCTCTCGAGGGTCCGCGACATCATGGAGACACGCGACTGGAGTGCCGAGTTCTGAACACGGCCACCTGCGCCCGACCCGAAGGGGGATCAACCCTGCGGGGCACCGGCGCGCCGCTGCACACCAGGTGGCTCGGCACCGTCAGCTACGCAGACGGGTGGGCGCTGCAGCGCGGGCTGCACGAGGTGGCGTCCACGCGCCTGGCTGCCGATGCCGCGGCGGATGACCACCTGTTGATGCTGGAGCATCCACCGACCTACACCCTCGGTCGCAACGCGGACCGGTCACACGTGCTGGTGGAACCCGAGTCGGTCGGCGCCACCGCGGTCGATGTCGACCGCGGTGGTGACGTGACCTACCACGGCCCCGGCCAGCTTGTCGCCTACCCATTGGTGGCGCTTCCTGACCGCAGTGGCCGTACCGCAGCCGACGGGGGGTTGCCCGACTCGGTCGGATGGGTGTGCCTGCTCGAGGAAGCGCTCATGGACACGCTGACCGGCTTCGGGCTGACCGCTGGCCGTCAGGCCGGGTATCCCGGCGTGTGGATGCGTGCGGGGACGCCGCAGGCAGCGAAGATCGCCGCAATCGGTGTGCGGGTCGAGCGCGGCCGGACCCTCCACGGCGTGGCGCTCAATGTGGCACCTGACATGGCGATGTTCGACCACATCGTGCCCTGTGGGATCGAGGACCTCGGGGTCACGTCCATGGCTGCCGAAGGGGCTGACGTCTCCCTGGAGCAGGTGGGTTCGGCATTCGCCGAAGCATTCGTGCAACGGTGGCAGCCGCAGTCCGTGACCCACGCAGCGGTTGTCCGCCGCTCCCGGCGCGGTGACGATTCCGACCTGTCACCCTTTTCGCGAGGGGAGGGCCCCGGCCAGGTCACAGATGGGTCCAATCTCGCGCGCAAGGGCGGCACGTCGGTGCGTTTGCTGGGCCGCCTGGCCGAGGCGGGAGTGTCCGGCGGTGTTGCCATCGACGAGCCGAAGCCCGACTGGATGCGTGCGCGGGTGAGACATGACCCCAGCGTGATGCGCACCAAGCGCACGGTGTCCGAGCTCGACCTCGTCACCGTGTGCGAGGAGGCGGGGTGCCCGAACCTGTCGGAATGCTGGTCGGAGGGCACCGCCACCTTCATGGTCAACGGTGAGAGGTGCACCCGGGCCTGTGGTTTCTGCCTGGTCGACACCCGGAAGCCCGGGGCTCCCGACGCGTCCGAGCCCGGCCGTGTGGCCGAGGCGGTCGAGCGCATGGGCCTCGATTTCGCCGTGGTCACCACGGTGGCTCGCGACGACCTCCCCGACGAGGGTGCCGGACAGATCGCCGCCACGATCCGTGCCATCCGTGAGCGATGCCCCGACACGGGCGTCGAGGTGCTGATATCGGACTGCCGCGGCCGTTCTGAGGCCCTCGAGCTGATCTTTGCCGAGCGGCCCGACGTCATGAACCACAACGTCGAGACCGTCGCTAGGTTGCAGCGGGCTGTGCGCCCCAGCGCCGGATATGCGCGCTCGCTGTCGGTGTTGGCCCGCTCGGCCGCCGCGGGTCTGCGCACCAAGTCAGGACTTGTGGTCGGCATGGGCGAGACCCGCGACGAGATCGAGGTGGCGTTGTCCGACATGGCAGCGGTGGGTACGTCGATCGTGACCATCGGCCAGTACCTGCGCCCGACCACCAACCACCTTCCGGTGGCGCACTGGTGGACACCACAGGACTTCGAGGACTTCGCCGAGGTCGGCCGTAGCCTCGGTATCGAGCACGTGGAGTCGTCGCCCTTCACCCGGTCGAGCTACCACGCGGGCTCCGCCGCCCGGAGGTAGGCACGAATGGGTCTCGTCGCACGCAATCCCGAGCAATCGACGGTGCAGCAGGGCGGAGGCGAGCTGCTCGGCAGTGCGCCCACGTACGCCACCGGCACCGTGCACATCGAGTCGGTCGGTGACGACGGTGAGGTGGTACGGCACTCACAGCGTTTCGAGGAGGGCCGGCTGGCCGAATGGTCACTCGACGACGCTCCCGCTCCCTGGGCGCTCGTGCGCCCCGGTGCTCCCACCGACCCGTGCGCGACCACGTGGGCTTCGCGAGGTGAGGTCGAGGCGGTGAAGGTACGGGTGGGTGATCCGGTGCTCGAGCTCCCGCCCCGCGACGACCTCCCACACCCGGGTTTCCACGAGTTGGTCCGGGTGCCCGATGCCACGGCGCGGCTGCGCTTCGCGGTGACCGGGTCACCCGTGGGCCGCATCGTGTGTGACATCCGCTATCAGGACGGCCTTCGCCCTCTCGGGCGTGTCGTGGACGAGTGGCCCGAGGACACCGACCCGGCTGAGCCGGCGCACGAGGCGCCACTGATCGACGTCGAGGTGAGTTTCGCCAACTACCTGCGCATGCGCACCGGCGAGAAGACATCGCTCGAGGCGATCGCGGATGGCGGGGGAGTGGTCGATACGCGCTGGACCCTGCTGCTGCTGCTCCACGGCATCGTGCAGGAGCAACGCTACGTGGACATCTACCGGTCGTTGCCGGTGTTGCCGGCAGAACTCGGCTGGTGGGGCGAGGCCGCGCCGTTCGTGGCCTCTGACGCCACACCCCGCTGACCCGCGGCCCTGTCCGGGCGCGTGAGAGGGCGAGTGGGGGTGAGTCTGCGACCGGTGTCACTTGCCTGTCCGGGTGACGTCGCCATAACTTGACCGAGCGGTCAAGTTGACCCCGGCCGAGGCCGGCACGAACCAGGGGTAGGCACATGATCAAGTGGTCCGAGGAACAGGAAATGGTCCGCAAGGCGGTCCGGGAGTTCGTCGACCGGGAGATCCGGCCTCACCGTGAGGAGCTCGAGTTCGGCGACCTGCCGCCCTATGACCTCCTGCGCAAGATGTTCGCCACGTTCGGCATGGACTCGATGGCGCGCGACTCGTTCGCGAAGCGAATCGCCCGAGAACGCGCAGAGGCAGCCGGGGAATCCCGCGAGGACTCCGGCGCATCGGAGCGCCGACCCCGCGATGCGGCGTTCTCCCTCATTCCGATCATCGAGCTGTGCCGGGTCTGCCCGGGCATGGTGACCGCTATGGGCGTGTCGATGGGCCTCACCGCTTCGTCGATCATGTCCAAGGGAACCACGGACCAAAAGGAGCGTTGGGCGCTCGACCTGCTCACGATGGACAAGGTGGGCGCGTGGGCGATCACCGAGCCCGACTCCGGATCTGACGCCTTCGGCTCGATGAAGGCCTCGGCGCGGCGCGACGGCGACGAGTACGTGCTCAACGGCTCCAAGACCTTCATCACCAACGGCCCCTACGCCGACACGATCGTGTTCATCTGCAAGCTCGACGAGGGCAACCCGCCCGAGGACCGCACCGTGTTGCAGTTCGTGCTCGACACCGGGATGGAAGGCCTCGAGCAGCCCAGGCCATTCCGCAAGATGGGCATCCATTCGAGCCCCACCGGCATGCTCTTCCTCAACGACGTGCGTGTGGGCAAGGACCGCCTGCTCGGTGAATCCGAAGATGCCTTCCGCGGTTCTGGTGGCCGCGAGGCGTCCAAGGCGACGTTCTCCATCGAGCGCACCGGAGTGGCAGCCATGGCCCTCGGCATTGTGGACCGCTGCCTCGAGCTGTCGGTTCAGTACGCGAAGGAACGCGAGCAGTTCGGCCAGGCCATCGGTGGATTCCAGCTGATCCAGCTGAAGCTGGCCAGGATGGAAGTGGCGCGCATGAACCTGCAGAACCTCGTGTTCCGGTTCATCGAGATGGCCGCCGAGGGCGAGGACATGAGCTTCGCCGAGGCGTCCGCAGCGAAGCTCTACGCAGCCCAGACCGCGACCGAGGTGGCGATGGAAGCCGTGCAGCTCTTCGGTGGCAACGGCTACATGGCCGAGTACGAGGTCGAACAGCTGGCCCGTGACTCCAAGGTGCTGCAGATCTACGCCGGCACCGACGAGATCCAGGTGAGCCAGATCGCCCGCGACCTGCTGACCGACTGACCGCCGGGGCCGGCAACCTCAGCGCGGCCGGTAGCCTCGACGCGGTGACCGACACAGCAGCACAGGTCGTCTCCGAGCCCTTTGCGGAACTCGTCGAGCGCATCGAACGCGAGGCGGACGAGGGGTTCTTCCACACCGCGGCGCAGATGGTGGTACTGCGGCGCGGCGAGACGGTGCTCGATGTCGCACTCGGGCGAACCCACATGCACGAGCCGTTCCGCGCGGACACGCTCAGCGCCCTGTACTGCACGGCCAAGCCCCTGGTGTCCGTGGCCGTGCTCGCTCTGGTGGCCGACGACGAGCTGAGCCTCTCGGACCAGCTGGGCCACGTGGTCCCGGCGCTCGGCGGCACATGGATGGCCGAACGCACCATCGAGCAGGTTCTCGGCCACACCGCGGGGCTGCACCAGGTCAACACGGTGCTCGCCCGGATCCTCCCGGAGAGCCTTCGCGAGAGCTGGATGCACATGATGCCGCCTCCCGAGGGCTGGCGGTTCGGCCTCGACCGGTCATACGCGGAGTTCGGGGGTTGGTTCCTGCTCGGACAGGTCATCGAGGAGATCGCCGAGCAGCCCTACGCGGATTTCGTGGAGTCGCGGGTGGTGGCGGGCTATGGCATCGACCCCTCACAGCTGGTGGTGCGCTTCGGCGACCAGAGCTTCGACGAGCTGCACGACCGCATCTCGGCCACCTTCGACCTGACGTTGCACCAGCCGGTGCCGCTACTGGCCGAGGTCGGCCACGACACCGCGTGTGAGTGGAACCCGGCCTTCGGAAGCTACGGCACGATGCAGGCGATGGCGGCCTTCTATGACGGCCTGCTCGGTGACCTCGACGGAGCGCAGCGCGTGTTGCCCGCCGAGCTCCTGGCCGAAGCCACGACTGCCCGGCTGCCGCTCACCTGGGACCACACGCTCGACCGCGAGGCTGGATTTGGCCTCGGATTCATGGCGCCCCTCTCGTCGCACTACTTCGGTGACCGTCCGTCCGGACGTGCGTTCGGACACGCCGGCCAAGGTGGCACCAGTTTCGCGATGGCCGACCCCGAGCGTGAGGTCGCGGTCGCCGTACTGTTCAACGCAGGCCTCGATGCCGACACCGCGCTGACCTTCCGCAGGATCAACCTGGTGGACGGTATCTACCGCGCGCTGGACGAGCTCGACTGACCCGGCGCAGGCTGCGTTGCCTCCACCCCGCGTCGCGACTCGGGAACGAGCATGACCGCGGCGACGAGGAAGCAGAAGGCACCCCACAGGGTCGTGGTGTTGACCAGCGACTGGTTCCACTCGACGCCGCGGCGCACGTAGAACGCGCCGATCGCGGAGATGCCGAACAACACAGACCCGACCAGGTTGATCGCCACGATCCACCACGAGATGTCGCGAAGCCGCAACCTGCCGGCGCTGTGGCACACCTCGGCCCACGACAGGTAGCTCGACACGAGGAAGCAGACCGACCCGAATACGTCGGGTGCCCACACGAGCTCGTTGGCCCTCGCTGTCGACAGCTGCGGCGCGAGGCGGCTGTCCCAGGTGGACAGGTTGAAAGCCACGGTGCCGATGAGCTGGATCCCGGCTGCCCACCAGTCGATGCGGTGCGGGCGCCAAGCGAGGAGTCTCACGTGCCGACGGGTGCCGGCCTCCAGTGACTCGGGCGTGCCCGTCACCTCGGTGAACGAGAGGTAGGCCGCGGCGGTGAAGAAGAGCGATCCGATGAAATAGGTGTTGGCGTCCGTGCGGCCCGAGACAGCGCTGATCCAGGGTTCCCATGACCCGAGGGCGAACAGGCTCGCCCCGATGCTGAACCACGATGCGATCGCCCACGTTCGGGTGGGTATGCGTCGGAAGCCGTTTTCGGCGGCCACGAGGTCGGCCTTTCGCTGCCGCCTGCTGGTCCAACGGCGCAGCCGACCGTCGGGGAGCAGGTAGTCGACCAGCGTCGTGAACGGCCCGAACCCGGCTCTGTGGACGACCCTCCAGTCCGCGGGTGCGCTCAGGTGTAGTTGTGGTGGCTTCCGGGCGGGCACCCTCCAAGTGTGCCTGCGCCGGGGTGGCGCGTAGCCTCTGGGCTCGATGATCAGCCTCGACATAGCGACATTCCTTTTGCAGTGGGCGGTCGGCGGTCTCGCCTACCTGTGGGTCACGACCCGCCGTCGCGAGGTGTCGATCGGCTATGGCTGGCTGATGCGCGCCACGTTCGGTCTCATGGCCCTCGGGTCGGCGGTGGTGGGTTTGCGGTATGGGTCCACGCCAGTGCGCGACATCTCCGCGATCGGCGTGGCGCTCGCGGCCGGCTTCGCCCTGTGGAGCTCTTGGGTCCACCGCGCCGCGGGCGTGCAGCGCCAGCGGGAGCGGGTGCAGGTGCGCTCGGCGCGCGTGAGCGGGATGACGGGCATCGAGCGCGAGGCCCAGGAGTTCGACACATCGGTCGGGGAGTTCGACCCGCGGCTGGACCTGATCGCCCCGGCGGTCGGCTTGATAGGCCTGTTGGCGGGTGGCATGGCGGCGGGTGACCCGGTGTGGCTGTCGGTCGCGCGCACGCTTGTTGGCGCAGCCTTTCTGGGGTGTGTGAGCGACGCCATGCTGCTCGGACACTGGTACCTCACGCAGCCGGGTCTTCCACGCGCACCGTTGCTCGAACTGGTCAGGCACCTCGCCTGGATCTGGCCTGTCGAAGTGGCACTGCTGCTGATCCGACCGGGCATGATCCAGGTGCTGACCGGGTCGATCGACGACGGCTACGACGGGATGCTGGGCTGGTTCTGGCTGGCGTGCGCTGTCACGACCATCGGCCTGGTGGCGGTCACCCGGCTGGCCCTGAAGGAGCGCCAGTACTCGGCCGTCATGGCGGCAACGGGGCTGCTCTACCTGGCGATCCTCACGGCGTTCGGCACGGACCTGGTGGCCCGGGCAATCCTGTCCGGTGCCACCGCCTGACTGCGTGTGTCCCTATTCGGTGTGCGTTGGTTGCGTGGTAGACGCGCACAGGCACGATGCGGTTATGGCTTACGGGACTGACCTTGATGACGACCAGTGGGACCGGGTGTGGGAGCTGTTGTGCGAACAGCCCAAGCGTGGCCGACGCTATCCGGCTGACTTGAGGCGGGTAGTCGATGCGATGCTGTATGTGGCTCGCACGGGCTGCCAGTGGCGGATGCTGCCTGGTGATTTCCCGCCCTGGACAAGGGTGTGGTCACAGTTCCGTCGTTGGCGGGCCAATGGAACCTGGACCCGCGTGTTGGCTGGGTTGCATCGCCAGGCCCGTGCCGGCGCCGGGCGTGACCCGGACCCCTCGCTGGTGGTTGTAGACCCGGCTGTTGTGCGCGGTGCCAGTCATGGGGGTGCGACGTTTCACAGTCGTGGTGGACCCTATGGGCGCACCAACGGCGCCAAGCATGTCGTCGCTGTGGATGTCACGGGACTACCCGTTGCGGCTTCCGTGGTCCCAGCTGGGACATCTGATGGGGTGGCGGTCGAAGAGCTGCTGGATGCGAACAACCTGGGTGGCCGACTCGAAGTCGTGATGGTGGACCGGGGCGTCAGCCAAGTTGCGCAGCGGCGCATAGCGGCAACCCACGGGGTTGAGGTACAGCGGGTCGGTTGGGATGACTAACCCGTTGACGCAGAAGGCAACAGGGTGGTCCGACCGATCCGTCACGCCTGGCGGGTGGAAGTTGCCCACGGGCTCATCGGCCGCCACCGGCGCCTCGCCAAGAGCTTCGAGAACACCCGGTCATCGGCCACGGCATGGCTCCAGATCAGCTGTGTTTCTCTCCTGCTAGGGCACCTGGCCGCATAGATGGTCTCAGTCACCCAACCGGGCCGGCCGAAGCTACGCTGCCAACCGGTTGGGCCGCAGCCGACCACGAAGAGGAGCACCTGTTGCGAGCTCTGCTCACCGTCATCGTCCTGATGCTCTACGTGTGGAGTGCTGTCGCTGCGATTGGTCTCACGGGCTACCTGGTGGCGATCGCCGTCTCAGCAGGTCTCGGCAGAGGCAGACCCCAGCAGCCGATCCCTGCGCCACCGTCTCCCAAGGTGGTGCCGTCACTGCTTGTGATAGCGCTCTTCTCGCTCTTGCTAACCGCGTTGCCGTTCATGTTCCCAGGTGCACGGTTCATCACAGCCTGGTGCTGTGTTGCCTCGTCTGCGACCGCGGCGGTCCTATGGCGCCGCACGCGCCGACACCGCCCTATCGAACCCGCCTCGATCAATCAACGGACAGCAAGCCCAAGGAGAAACGAGCGCTAGTCGTCACCGACGATGCGGCCGCGCATGGCTCTCAACATAGGGACACACCCAGTGAGCGGTCGGGGGCTCTTCCCGGCATCGTTGCTGTGCGAATCAAGTTGCCACTTTCGGGAGGGGTTCCCTTTCGCAACGGGGTGCCACGGCCGATACTTGGATAACTGGGGACAAGACGACTGGGGTAGAGGCAGCACAGCCGAGGAGTGCGCAATGGCACGTGCCATATGGAGCGGAGCGATCAGCTTCGGTCTCATCAACATCCCTGTGAAGCTGTACTCAGCCGTGTCGCAACGGTCGGTGCGCTTCAACCAGATCGATCCGTCCAACAACGCACGGATCCGGAACCAGAAGGTCAATGCGGAGACCGGCGAGGTGGTCGACGCCGCCGAGCTGGTGCGCGGCTTCGAGGTGTCGAAGGGCAACTACGTGATCGTCAGCGACGACGAGCTCGCGGCGCTGCAACCGCGCTCGACCCACACGATCGACCTCGAGGAGTTCGTGGAGCTCGACCAGGTCGACCCGATCTACTTCGATGGAGCGTTCCACGT
Organism: Actinomycetes bacterium; assembly: GCA_024222295.1. Classification (NCBI taxonomy): domain Bacteria; kingdom Bacillati; phylum Actinomycetota; class Actinomycetes; species Actinomycetes bacterium. The sequence goes on along the minus strand of JAAEPF010000025.1, from coordinate 239,126 downwards.
CGCTCCCGGCCCGGGTGCCGCCAAGCCCTACACCCTGTTGGTCGAGGCACTCGAGGAGTCGGGCCGTGTGGCCGTGGCCCGGTTCGTGATGCGCTCCAAGCAGTACGTGGCACTGATGAGGCCGGTCGACGGCAGGCTGCTGCTCTCGATGATGGTCTATGCCGACGAACTGAATGCGCCGGGCGACATTCCCGAGTTCGACGACCTGTCCGGAGTGGAGCTCACCGACCGCGAGCGCGAGATGGCCGAGCAGCTGATCGAGTCGCTCAGCGCGGACTTCGAGCCGGAGCTCTACCACGACGCCTACCGCGAGGATTTGCTGGGCCTGATCGACGCCAAGGCGTCGGGTGCGGCTCCGGCGCTCGAAGGACCGCAGGCACCCGCCGGTGACGTGGTTGTCGATCTGATGGCGGCGTTGGAGAAATCGGTGGCCGAGGCTCGCGAGGCGCGGACCCGTCACCCGAGCGCGAGCGGCGCCGCCGGTGAAGAGGCGTCGCCTGGATCCGGGGACGGTGGCGACGATGCGGCCAGGTCTCCGCAGGCAGCCGCCCCGGCCTCCGAGTCACCGTCGCGCCGCAAGCCGGCGAAGTCCGCGGCCGCGAAGTCGTCGGCCAAGAAGGCTGCCGGCAAGCCGGCCTCGAAGGAATCGCAGGCCAAGAAGTCGCCCGCGAGGAAACCCCGCAAGTCCGCGTGATCAGGTGGCTGACACCGAGGTTCGGGTCGGGCAGCGGCAGCTGAAGCTGTCGAACCTCGACAAAGTGCTGTATCCGTTCACCGGGTTCACCAAGGCGGAGGTGATCGACTACTACGCGCGCATCAGCGAAGCGATGGTGGCCCACACCTCCGGGCGTTGCGTGACCCTGCGTCGTTGGCCCGATGGGGTGGAGGGCCAGAGCTTCTTCGAGAAGAACTGTCCGAAGCACCGACCCGACTGGGTGGAGACGGCCGTCGGACCGGGCCGCAGCCGCGGTGAGGTCAACTACTGCCGCCTCGACGAGCCGGCGGCACTCGTGTGGACCGCGAACCTCGCGGCACTCGAGTTGCACACGCCCATGGCCCTTGCCGACGACCAGGCGAATCCGAGGGCATGTGTGTTCGACCTCGACCCGGGTCCGCGCACCGGAATTCCGCAGTGTGCGGAACTCGCGTTGGAGATCCGCTCGATACTTGCCGCGGCAGACCTCGACTGCTTTGCCAAGACCTCCGGATCCAAGGGCATGCAGGTCTACGTGCCGCTCAACTCGACGGGCGAGGATGCCCATTCACACGACCACTGCGCGGACTTCGCGCACGCGGTCGGTGCCCTGCTGGAGCAGCGCCACCCCCGGGGAGTCACCACGGACATGGCAAAGGACCAGCGGCCGGGCAAGGTCTTCGTCGACTGGTCACAGAACGCGTTCCACAAGACCACGGTCTGCGTGTACTCACTGCGCGCAAAGCCGCAGCCGACCGTCTCCACCCCGCTCCGTTGGAACGAGGTGGCGGCGGGAGCCAATGGTGCCGAGCCACTGGTATTCGAGGCACCGGACGTACTCGCTCGAGTGGCCGCACACGGGGACCTCTTCGCATCGGTGCTCGGCCTCGTGCAGCACTTGCCGACCGCGCGCGGCTGAGCGTCCGGCAGGGTTCGAATTCCAGGGCTGGGGCGACTGGACGGCAGGCGGGACGATCGGGCTGGGGGATCTACTCAGTTGGGTATGTCATGGCTCTGCGTACCATCAAAATCAGTATGGCGACGGCATCGACTCCTCCCGAATTTGTGAGCACCGCAAGGACGCCAGAGTGCGAATCTGGTTCAGCCTCGGCTAAGTTCAGTACTTCACTGAATCAGGTAGGCGACGTGGAAACTGATACACGAGTCAGGACAAGTGACAACCCATCTCGTGCTATCCCCACGGCGCCCTTGGAGCGTAGGCGGCACGATGCGGAGTCTTCACCGAGTGGAGAGCGTCGGCGAGCGAGTGACTCCGCCCGTCGTCGCTGGTGCCTGCTGTGTGGCCGCGCCGCCTCAGCCCGGGCCGCATTCATGCTGCTGGACGCGATCCTGGTCATGGCCTCCGTCGCCGTCGGTGTCGGGGTGTGGATCTCCAACTGGGGCGGCTCTGTGGGCGACCTCCGGACATACATGTTGTTCGGTGTTGTTTCGCTGCCGATGTGGCTTTTCGTGTTCAACTGGCAGGGGTTCTACCGCAAGCGCGACGACGTCCGGTTGATCTCCGACGTTCGCCCGGTGGTGACCGCTGTTGGCCTTGGCGCTGTCGGCTTCATCCTGATGGGGTGGCCGGTGGAGTTGCCGGTGCCCCGTGGAGTTGTGTTGGGTTTGGTGGTCGTGCTGGTGCCCGCCATGCTCGTAGAGCGCCAACTGATCCGTATGGTGACGCGGCGCAGGCGCCGCGCCGGACGTGGCATGAAGCCGGTCGTGATCCTCGGAACCAACTCTGAGGCGTTGGATCTGGCGGGGGTGCTCAAGAACCCTGTGCTCGGCCGCCAGGTGGTCGCGTTCATCTCGACCGAGGAGCCTACAGAGCCGGAGCTCATGGGCCTTCCCGTGGTTCACTCCACATCTCCGGCTGCCGCGGCCCAGAACCTGGGTGCATCAATCGTCGTGATGGCCGCTACATCCCTCGACTCCGCTGCTCCGGCATCAATGCTCCGCTCCTTCCTAGATCGCGGTATCGAGATCGAGATGACCTCGGCACTCACCGGCGTGGCCAACGACCGGGTCTCGGTGCACGCACTCGGTCGGTTCCCAATGCTGTTCATCGACGCCGGCCACCGGGGTGGTTGGCGAGCGGCGGCCAAGAGGCTCTTCGACATCGTGATCGCCGGGTTCTCATTTATCCTGCTGTGTCCGGTGCTTCTTGTTGCGGCGATTTCCGTGAAGCTCGACAGCCCCGGCCCCGTGCTGTTCCGCCAGGAACGGGTCGGGTGGCGCGGCAAGCGCTTCGAGATCCTCAAGCTGCGCACCATGGTCGATGAAGCAGAAGACCAGCTCATCGAGTTGCAGGACCGCAACGAGGCCAGCGGTCCGCTATTCAAGATCGCCGAGGATCCCCGGATCACACGCATGGGCAAACTGTTGCGGCGCACGAGCATCGACGAAATACCCCAGCTGTGGAACGTCCTGCGAGGCGAAATGAGCATTGTCGGTCCGCGCCCGGCGCTTCCCAACGAGACCCAGCATTGGGACAACGATCTCGGCACTCGACTCAGGGTGAGGCCTGGGATGACAGGAATGTGGCAGGTCAGCGGCCGCAGCGAAACCGGATTCGACGAGTACCAGCGCCTCGACCTGTTCTATATCGACAACTGGTCGATGTTGACCGACCTCGGCATCGTGCTGAGGACGGTTCCGGCGGTGTTGTCCCGACGTGGCGCTGCCTGACGATCAAGCGAGCTGTTCCGCCAGGACGAGAATCTGAAAGCTGGCTGTTCAGTGTGCTGGTGCACTCCTAGCCTGTTGTCATATGAGTGAGACCAAGAGGCATCGGACCCTGGCGGCTGTTGCGCTCATGGTCGGTGCGTTCGCCGTTGCGTGCATCCCGATGCCCCCCGGCACGTTCCGCCCCGAGCAGTTCGCTGCGGGTCAGGGGCCCAACATCGTGCGGGCGACCGTGTTCATGGGGCTCGGTGCCTGGTGGGACGTGTGGGACTGGTCGCCCACGTTCACCAGCGGCAGGCAGAAGCTCGACCTGTCCGATGTGGACCGCTTGGCGAACGCCGGGGTGCAGACCCTCTACATCCAGACAGCCACCTACCGTCACCCCGACGATGTGCTCGACCGCGACCTGCTTGCCCGGATCATCTCGCGGGCCCGCGCCAAGGGCATGCGGGTGGTCGGTTGGTACCTGCCGGAGCACGTCGACGACGGCCTCGACATGCGCCGCATGAATGCCGCCATCGCGATGGGCTTCGACGGATTCGGGATCGACATCGAGTCGCGCCGCAACGTGGACGAGGCGGCCCGCAATGCGATTCTGATCTCACAGGTGCAGCGGCTGCGCGCCCAGCATCCCGGCCTGCCACTGGCAGCCATTCCGGTCGCGCCGGTGGTGTGGGAGGAACTCAACGCCACGTGGTGGCCCAACTTCCCCTACCGGGAACTGGCCCCGTACTTCGACGTGTGGATGCCGCAGAACTACTGGAGCTACCGCACCCCCGGGTCCGGCCTGCGTGACGCCTACGCCTACAACGTGCGCAACATCGAGATGCTGCGCCGGCTCACCGGCGTGCCGTGGCTTCCCGTGCACCCGATCGGCGGCGAGGCCGCGTACCTGTCCGATCAGGACATCGTGAACATGTGGCGGGCGATCAACGACACGCACTCCATCGGCGGCAGCCTGTACGACGATGCCAGCACGTCCCCGGGCCTCTGGCCCGCTCTGCGCATCTTCCGAATCCCCAAGTAGCCGCCCCAGTGGTGGCCCTCGTCGTGGGTTTCGTTGGTGCTGGATCACGCAGGGCCTGATCCAGCCCCCACAGAACTAGTGGCCATCGACAGAGCGAGTGCTCAGCGGGCGACGAAGTACTTGGCGCGGGGGTGGTGACAGATCAGCGCCGAGGTGGTCTGCTCGGGCTGGTACTGGAACCCCGTCTCCTCGGAGACCTCGACGCCGATGCGTGATGCATCGAGCAGTTCGGCGACCGTCATGTTGTCCTCGAGATCCGGGCAGGCCGGATAGCCCCAGGAGTAGCGGCCCCCGCGGTACTTCTGGCGGAAGAGTCCGATCAGCGCCTCGCGGCTGGGTGATGTGCTCGAACCGTCGGGGTCCTCATCGACGAAGCCCCATTCCTCGCGGATGCGGCGGTGCCACAGCTCGGCGAGTGCCTCGGCCATCTCGACGCCGAGGCCGTGGAGCATCAGATAGTCCTGGTACTTGTCGGCGGCGAACAGCTCCGCGCAACGCTGCGAAACCGCTTCGCCCATCGTCACGATGTGGAATGCCGCGTAGTCGAGTTCGCCGTCACCATCTGCGCCCTTCGCGGGGCGGAAGAAGTCGGCGATGCAGAGGAACGGGTCCTTGCGCTGGCGGGGGTAGGAGAACCGTGCCGCCTCCTTGGTCCGACTCTCGTCGGTCCAGATCACCAGGTCGTTGCCATCGGAGTTGGCGGGGAAGAACCCGTAGACCACCTGGGGTACGAGCAGGCCCTCGGCCTTGGCGCCGGCGAGCTGTTCGCGCAGCAGCGGGCGCAGCCTCTCCTTGAAATGGTCGTCGGTCTCGGTGGAGCCGTCGGCGAGCTTCTCGGGGCGGAACTGCCACTGGTTGCGGAACAACGCGGTCTCGTTGATCCACTCGGCTATGTCGTCGATCGGGATGCCCTTGACGACCTTGGAGCCGGTGAAGGGCGGTACGAACACCGGGTTGTCGGTGGCCGCCTCGGGAGAGCGGGCCGGCAGCTCCACGTCGGAGTCGTCGACCTCGGAACGGCGGGGGATGTCACGGCCCCCTGGGTCGCGGCCGAAGCCGGGGTCGTCCTCGCCGGTGCGCTTGATCTCGCCGAGGCGGTCCATCACAGCCAGGCCCTCGAAGGCATCCCTGCCGTAGAACACGCGGCCCTCGTAGACCTCGCGCAGGTCACGCTCCACGTACGTGCGGGTGAGCGCGGCGCCGCCGAGCAGCACCGGGATGTGCTCGAGTTCGCGGGAGTTCAGCTCCTCGAGGTTCTCGCGCATGATGAGCGTCGATTTCACGAGCAGGCCCGACATGCCGATCGCGTCGGCCTTCACCTCGAGGGCCTTGTCGATCATCTCGGTGATCGAGATCTTGATGCCGAGGTTGTGGACCTCGTAGCCGTTGTTCGACAGGATGATGTCGACCAGGTTCTTGCCGATGTCGTGCACATCACCTTTCACGGTCGCGAGCACGATGCGGCCCTTGCCGCCGGTGTCGTCGTCTACCTCCATCAGCGGCTCGAGGTGTGCAACGGCCGTCTTCATGGTCTCGGCGGACTGGAGAACAAACGGCAGCTGCATCTCGCCGGCGCCGAACAGTTCCCCGACCACCTTCATGCCCGACAGCAGCACCTCGTTGATGATGTGCAGCGGCGCCATGCCGTCGGCAAGCGCCTCGTCGAGGTCGTCGGTGAGGCCGTTGCGGTCGCCGTCGATGATCCGCTGGCTGAGCCGCTTCTCGACCGGCCAGTCGGAGCGGTCCTCGGCAGGTCCGTCGTCGACGGTGACGTCTTCGAACAGGGCCAGCAGGGTCTTAAGGGGGTCGTAGTCGGCGTCGCCATCCGACAGTGCCCCCACGGTGCCGCGCCGGTCCCAGATCAGGTCGAGGCACACGTTCTTTTGGTCCTCCGGGATCCGGTTGAGCGGCACGATCTTGGCTGCGTGCACGATCGCCGAGTCGAGCCCCACCTGGGTGCATTCGTGCAGGAACACGCTGTTGAGCACATGGCGTGCAGCGGGCTTGAGCCCGAAGCTCACATTGGACACCCCGAGGGTGGTGTGCACGCCCGGCAACTCGGAGTGGATGCGCCGGATCGCCTCGATCGTGGCCATGCCGTCACCGCGAAGGTCGTCGTCGCCGGTGGACAGCGGGAAGGTGAGCGCGTCGAAGATCAGGTCCTCGGGCTCCATCCCGTAGCGCCCGGTGGCGAGGTCGTAGATGCGGTGTGCGACCCGCATCTTCCACTCGACGTCTCGGGCCTGGCCCTCCTCGTCGATGAGCAGACAGATGACCGCAGCGCCGTAGGCCTTGGCGAGCTTGAAGACCCGGTCGAGCCGGGAGCCCTCGGCCTCGCCGTCCTCGAGGTTGGCGGAGTTGAGAATCGCCCTGCCGCCGAGCCAGCGCAGCCCGGCCTCCATGACCTCGGGTTCGGTGGAGTCGAGCACCAGCGGCACAGTGGACTGCGTGGCGAACCGGCTGGCGATCTCGTGCATGTCGACGGTGCCGTCTCGGCCCACGTAGTCCACGCACACGTCGAGGATGTGAGAGCCCTCGCGCACCTGGTCCTTGGCCATCTGCACGCAGGTGTCCCAGTCCCCGTCGATCATTGCCTCTCGGAACGCCTTGGACCCGTTGGTGTTCGTCCGCTCGCCGATGATCAGGAGGTTGGTCGCCCCGGCCTTGTCGCCTTCTGTGGAGGTCGGGAACGTGACGGGGGAGTAGATCGAGGTGGCGCCGTGTTCGAAGTCGGCCTCACGCTGCGCCGGCTCGCGGTCGCCGACAGCCTCGGCGAGCTGGCGGATGTACTCGGGCGTGGTGCCACAGCACCCGCCCACGATCGATATGCCGTACTCCTCCACGAAGCGCACGTGGTGGGCCACGAAGTCCTCCGCAGAGAGGTCGTAGTGCATCTTGCCGTCGACCACCGACGGCAGCCCCGCGTTCGGCAGGCACGAAATCGGCACCCGGCTGTGTGCGGAGAGGTGGCGCAGGTGCTCGCTCATCTCCTCGGGGCCGGTGGCGCAGTTGATGCCGATCACGTCGGGGGCCATGGCGTCGAGTGCCACGAGGGCGGCACCGATCTCGGTGCCTGGGAGCATCTGGCCTGTGAGCTCGATGGTCACCTGTGTCTGGATCGGGATCTCGCGGCCCAGTTCGGCCATGGCAGCACGGCACCCGGCGATGCCGGCCTTGAGTCCGAGCAGGTCGAACTGCGTTTCGATGATGAACAGGTCGGCCCCGCCCTCGAGCAGGCCCAGCGCCTGGTCGGCGTACATGTCCCGCAGCTCGTCGAACGGGATCTGCCCGAGTGATGCGAATTTGGTGCCGGGGCCCATCGAGCCGGCTACGAAGCGGGGGCGGTCGACAGTGGAGAACTCATCGGCCACCGCCCGGGCCACCTCGGCTGACTTACGCGACAGCTCCCTCGCCCGCTCGGCGATGCCGTACTCGCCCAGCGGGACTGCGAACGATCCGAACGAGTCTGTCTCGACCACATCGGCACCGGCCTCGAGGTACTCGCGGTGCATCTGGGCGATCACGTCGGGCCGGGTGTCGACGAGGATGTCGGTGCAGCCCTCGAACTCCTCGCCGCCGTAGTCCTCTGCGGTCAGGTCCTGCTCCTGGAGCCAGGTGCCGGCGGCGCCGTCGAACACGACGACCTTGCGCGCGACGAGGTCCAGGTAGCCGGGCGCGCCTGAGGGGAGTTCAGAAGACATGGTTCCCAAACGGTACTGCCGCCGCCGCGGGCACCCACAGTCGGAATTGCGCAGCCGTGCCCGCTCTTGCGCGGCCATCAGATGGGTGCTGGCGGCGGTAGGCTGCGCCGCCAGATGGACATCTACACCCGCACCGGAGACGACGGCACGACCGGGCTGCTCTTTGGTGGCCGGGTGGCGAAGAACCATCCGGCCCCGGCCGCCTACGGCGATGTCGACGAGGCACAGGCCGCCATCGGGGTGGCGAGGGCCCATGCGGAGCGCGGCGGCGAGCTCGACGGCGTGCTCGTGGGCATCGAGAAGGACCTCTGGGTGCTGATGGCCGACCTGGCGACCGCCCCCGACAATCGCCACAAGCTCGAGGCCGGCACCTCGCTGGTCACCGCCGGGATGGTGGACCGGCTCGAGCCGCTGATCGACCAGTTCCAGTCGCGCTACGAGCCCCCGCGCGAGTTCGTGGTGCCGGGCGAGGAGAAGGTGTCTGCGTTCCTCGACCTCGCCCGCACTGTTGTGCGACGAGCCGAGCGGTCGGCTGTGGCCGCCGGGGTCGAGGGGAGCGAAGCCGTCCGCTACCTCAACCGGTTGAGCGATCTGATGTTCGTGCTGGCCCGCTGGCAGGAAGGCGGCTGGGTGGCCGCCAAGGAAGTCGACTGACCCGCACGACAGGCAACTGACCATCCTGAGCCGACTGCACCGGAGGTGCCGACCATGACAGACCTGCTTGCGGTGAAGGTGTCCACCAGCGCGCCTGCCGGCGCGACGGCGGTGGCCACGTTCGCGTTCTCCAACCGCCTCAACAAGATCGATGGGGTCAAGAAGGCTGCGGCCGAGCGCGCCGGGTTCACCGGCAAGCCGGGCTCGACGCTCACGCTCAACGACGGCGACAAGGTCCGAGTCGTGCTCGGACTGGGGCCATCGGGCGAGGCGGGCGCGGGTGAGTTGCGGACGGCCGTTGCGGCGTTCGTTAGGGGTGTCTCGAAGCACCGCAGGGCTGCGGTGGACCTCGTCGACGTGGACCTCGAGGTCGACGAGGAACGTGCGGCGGCGGTGGTGGCCGAGGGTGCGATCCTTGCCAACTACTCCTTTGACGAACTGAAGTCCGATGACGACGCGGGCCCCTCGCTCAGCACACTCACGATCGCAACCGAAGGTGACCTGCGAGGCGTCCGGGCAGCGGTCGCGAAGGCTGTCGCGGTTGCCGACGGCGTGTGCTTCGCCCGGGACATGGTGAACCTGCCCGGTGGCGACCTGACCCCGGAGCGATTCGCCCGCCTCGCTGCGGAACGCGCCGAGGCGGCCGGCCTCCAGGTCGAGGTCCTCGACGAGACGGCCATCGTGGACGAACGGCTCGGCGGCGTCATTGCCGTCAACAAGGGCTCCGAGCATCCGGCCCGGTTGGTGAAGCTGACCTACACACCCGACGACGAGGTCGCCGCGGGCGGCGAGACCGTCGCCCTGGTCGGCAAGGGCATCACGTTCGACTCGGGCGGGCTGAGCCTGAAGCCACCGGACGGCATGATCGGCATGAAGATGGACATGGGTGGAGCGGCAGCGGTGCTGGGCGCAATGTGCGCACTGCCGGCAGTCGGTGCGCCCGTGCGGGTCGTGTCGTACACGCCGATGACCGACAACATGACCGGCCCCGATGCCCAGCGCCCCGGCGACGTCTACACCGCTCGCGACGGCACGACGGTCGAGGTGCTCAACACTGACGCCGAGGGCCGTCTCATCCTCGGTGATGCTCTGGCGTTGGCCTCGGAGGAGGAGCCGGCGGCCATCATCGACCTGGCCACCCTCACCGGCGCCTGCCTGGTGGCACTCGGCGACCGCATCGCCGGCCTCATGTCCAACGACGACGAATTGAGCGAGCGGATCGCGCGAGCGGCCGACGAGGCGGGGGAGCGGGTGTGGCCGCTGCCGTTGCCCGACGACTATGCCAAGCAGCTCGAGTCCGACATCGCGGACGTGAAGAACATCGGCACCCGCTTCGGTGGAACGCTGACCGCAGGGCTGTTCCTGAAGAAGTTCGTGGGCGAGGGCATTCCGTGGGCACACATCGACATCGCCGGACCCGGCATGGGCAACGAGGCGTGGGAAGTGGTCCCGAAGGGTGGCACCGGCTTCGGCGTCCGCACGCTCGTGCGGCTGATCTCCGACTGGTTGGATGATCCGGCTGACGTGCAGGCCCCACAGGAGGGTTAGTACCATTGTGGGATCAACGACAGCGGCTTGCTGGAGGGGCACCGCAGTCGTGACCGCGCCGGGGTGGCAACAGCCGGCCTGACGGGGACGACCAGCGATTCTGGGCCGGGCGCGCCCGAAGCCGTCGGAAGCTCCGGTCGGTTCGGTCACCGCCCCGGCCTCGATGCGCTGCGGGGAATCCTCGTGGCCGTCATCCTCTGGTACCACCTCGCACCGCATCAGGTGCCCCTGGGCGTCGCGTCGATAGACGTCTTCCTGGTTCTCAGCGGCTTCCTGATCTGCACGCTGTTGCTCACCGAGATCGATGACGCCGGCCGCAGCACCGGCGTCGACCTGCGCGGGTTCTGGATGCGTCGGGCCCGCCGGCTGATCCCTGGTCTGTACGTGATGCTCGGTGTGGTCGTGGTGGCCTCGGCGCTCGGCGTGTACGAGTCGACCGAGGTGGCCCGCACGGCGCGGGGCTCGGTGTTCTATGCCGGCAACATCGTGCAGTTCGGCGGCGACTACTTCTCGGCGTTCGGCCAGCGGAACCCGCTCGAGCACCTTTGGACCCTCGCGGTGGAAGAACAGGGCTACCTGGCCCTGGCGATCGGTACCGCGCTCCTGGCGCTGGCCTGCCGCACCACTCGTTCGGCGCGGCTCGTGCTCGCCGTGGCAGCCGTGCTGGCCATGGCGCTCACAACGCTGCGGTCGCGGGGCCTGGTCAGTGGTGGTGCTGACTCCAACCGGATCTACATGGGATTCGACACCCGTGCTGTCGCCCTCTGCGTGGGCGTGTTGCTGGCGGTGTTGCTGTGGCGCCGCTGGAGTTCGGAGTCGGGCCCGATGCGAGCGGCGCGCGCGGCCGGCCTGGCCCTCGTGGCCGTGTTGGTGGTGGCGGCGGTGGTGGGCTCCTCCATCGCGTCTGACAGGTTCGCGTCGGGCGGATGGCTCGTGTCGTCCCTCCTGTGTGCCCTGTTGGTCGTGCTGGCGGTGCGCACCACGAAGCCGGGGGCGTTCACCCGCCTCGCACCGTTGCGATGGGCCGGCACCCGGTCCTACGGGATCTACCTGTGGCACCTGCCCCTGGTGGTGCTGATCGCGGAAGCCGGCGGCTGGTTGCGCAGCGGCGTCGCCGTGCTGGCCACGATTGCCGCCGCCGAGTTGTCGTTCCGCTTCGTCGAGTCGCCGTTTCGCGGCAACAGGGTGTCCGGCCGCTCATTCGTGATGCTGGTGATCGGGGCCAGCGTGGTGCTGGTTGCGATGACGTACCTGTCCGCTTCCGATGAGCCGGTGCCCGAGGAGGTTGCCTCCGGGAGCACGTTCCGCGGCGACGATCCGCCACCCGAGAGTTCAACCCAGGCCGGTGGCGACCCGGCACCCGCCCCCGATGCCGCAACGACAGCCCGTGAACGGGCGCAGTCAGGCGGGCCCGACGGTGAGCCGACCACCTCGATCAGCCGAACCCCGCAACGCGTGTTGGTCTGGGGTGGTTCATTCGCCACGATTGCAGGCGCCGCTCTGGCCGACACCGCTGCGGACCTCACAGTCGTTGCGCATCCGCAGTGCGTGAACCCCGGCGATTGCAGAACGGTTCGCCCGGGCGCTGAAGCACAGGGATTCGACCTCGTGGTGCTCGCGATCGGCGGTCCGGAAGCGTTCCACAGCCCGCCTTCGAACCCGTACGACGTATCGGCTCCCGAGCGTGGTGCCGCCAGACTCTGGGCCGAGCTGTCGGTGGCGTTCGGCGACGTTCCGGTCGGCCTTCTCACCCCACCCGACGAGCGCGAGAGCCTCGGTGAGGTGCTGCACCTGCGCCACCATGCGGGTAACGATCCGGCCAACTTCGTGTTCGGCGCTGATCCCACGCAGTGGCCGGGCGAGCTGGCCGAGCGCCTGGAAGCCCAGACCCAGGGGGCGGCCAAGACGAAGGTCATGCTCGTCGGTGATTCGGTGGCATGGTCGCTGGCCACCCGCTTCGCGCCCGATGGTGCAGTGGTGTGGGATCGCTCGCAGCATGGCTGCAACACCGCGGCGGGCAGGCAGGTGTCGCACAACTCCGGTGTGGACAACAAGGGTCCGGTATGTGATTGGCGCGAGGACTGGACGGCGGATGTGGCCGAGTGGGACCCCGATGTCGTGGTCCTGCACACGGGCACCTGGGAGAGCTATGACCGCCAGGTCGACGGCCGCCGCATCGAGGCGGGGTCACCCGAGTGGTCCGCCCTGCAGCGCCAGCAGTTCGAGGAGGCATACGGTGTCCTGTCAGCCGGGGGAGCGGTCGTCGTGTCGGTGATCCAGGCGCCCGCCTCGGAGACCGCTCCGGGCAAACCGTTCGAGACGCGTCCAGAGGAGTCACCCCGCAGGATGGCGGCGGTGCTGGAGGCTGCGCGTGCGGCCGGGCGCCTCCGTGGCGACGTGGTTGTACTCGACGCGGCGGAGGCGGTCTGCACGCCGGACTGCGGCTCGCCGGAACTGCGTCCCGACGGGGTGCACTACAGCCGCGAGGGCGCGGGGCTGATAGCCGAATGGCTGTACCCGCAGCTCGCCGAGCTCTACCCGGGTGGCTGAGCAACACCCGGCCCGTGGCCTGCCGACCCGGTCACCCTGCAGCGGACTCGCCAATCCGGTCGCTCACATCGCGTGGTAGTCGACGGTGCAGGTGTGGGGGCAGGGACGGCAAGTGGGTGCGCACCTCCAGTACCTCACCGTCGCGGGCCAGTCCGAAATAGCACAGCCGATCCACGGCGCGCGCTGTTGGGCCGTGTGCTCCCGATCGCCGACCAAGGCCAAGCCTGCGGGCCAGGTCGGCGCGGTCCATGTCGAAGCCCTCTGGCGCATCGCGCAGTGCCCGAACGAACGAGCGGTGGGCGAGCGTGGCGGCGGGACCGAGCACCGGAAGCCAGTACTGCTCCGCGTATCCGCCGAGCACGTCGTGGCCCTCGATGGCGAGTCGCGGGTCCCACCATGGCCGCACCGTGATCGTGACTGCTTCGTTCTCCCCGGGTTCATCCATGGCTGTCGACGGTAGGAAACCTGCGCTCGTTCGTCACCGGGTCGCGCGACCCGGTTGCACCGGACGGTTCGCGGTGCAGACTCGGGGCACCAGTAGGGTCTGCGGCGGTGCCCCCCGCCGACACATACCCCTCGCTCTGGCTGCGCGCGACCTGTCGGGTCGCGCGTCCCTTCCTGGCGGTCGTGATCGTGGCCATCGTGTCGTTGTGGGGTGCGGCACCGGCCGGTGCCGAGGAAATCCCGATCGGGCCGCTGTATCCGATCTCCGCCACTGAACCGGCACAGGAGGTGGTGTCCGCCGGAGCGGACATCCCGGTCACCTTCGGCCGGCGAGGCCCGCTGCCGACCGCTGACGGCTGGCTCGTCTCGGGTCCGGCGGTGCCCTTGCTGGGCATGGCGACCGTGGCGATGCTCGCAGGCGGAGCCATGATGCTGGCCAGACGGTGCCGCGACGTCTCACTGGGACTGTCACCGGTCGATCGCACCTGATCCCGGTCCGTCGCCGGGATCGGTCCGACGGCCCTTGCCCGTGGCGTCAGCTGCGCAGTCGTCGGGCGATCTCGGCGCCGATCTCCAGGCTCGCCGTCGCCGCTGGTGACGGTGCGTTGAGCACATGCATCACCTGTGAGCGAGCATCACCGCTGCGTTCAATCAGGAAGTCGTCCACGAGCGAGCCGTCTTCTGATACTGCCTGTGCGCGCACGCCGGCAGGGTGACGGTGCAGGTCCGAAGAGCCGATGTCCGGCACGAGTCGCTGGAGTTCACGCAAGAAGAGCGCCTTCACCGCCGACCGTTGCATCTCGGCGAGCCCCTGGCGCAGGTTGTCCCGTGCCAGGGCACGGAAACCGGGGTAGCGCAGGGTGTCGAGCAGGTCTCGGGGGTTGAGGTCGCGCCACCGGTATCCCTCGCGGCTGAAGGCGAGCACGGCGTTGGGCCCTGCGTGAACCGACCCGTCGACACCGCGGGTGAGGTGGACTCCGAGGAACGGGAAGTCGGGGTCGGGTACGGGGTAGATGAGGCCGTTGACGAGTTCGGCCGCCTCGTCGCGGAGTGAGTAGTACTCGCCGCGGAATGGCACGATCCGTGCCTTCGGCTCTGCGCCGGCCATGCGGGCGAGCTCGTCGCTGTGAAGGCCACCGCAGTTCACGACGGTGCCGGCCTCGAACTCCCCAGCGGTCGTCGAGAGCCGGCGCAGCCCGGTGGGGCCACGGTCGATCCGCTGCACGCGGGCGCCCGTGCGGATCTCGCCGCCGAGGTCACCGATGTCATCCGCCATGGCCTCGGCCACAGCCGGGAAGTCGATGATTCCGGTGCTCGCCACATGGACAGCCGCCATCGCTGCCAGGTTGGGCTCGTACTCGCGGGCGCCCGCGGCGTCGAGCAGCTTCACGTCGAGCCCATGCTCCACCCCGCGGTCGTGCAACCGTTGCAGGCCCACCATCTCCTCGGGGCGTGTCGCCGCGATGAGCTTGCCGGTCACCTCGACGGCGATGTCGTGCTCACTCGCGTACTGCACCACCGACTTGCTGCCGGCGATGCAGAGCCGGGCCTTCAGGCTGCCTGGCCGGTAGTAGATGCCGGAGTGGACGACGCCACTGTTGTGGCCGGTCTGGTGGCGGGCGATGCCATGCTCCTTGTCGAGCACCGTCACCTTCGACGTCGGGTCGTCGAGCATGAGCGCACGGGCCGTGGCCAGCCCCACGATGCCTGCTCCGATCACGACCACGTCGCAACGCTGTGCCATACCGGGTGGCACTCTATTGGAACGATGACTGGCAGCGACACCTCGACAAGCGACGCCACTGGCCCCTTCGACACGGCTCGGCGGATCCTCGCCGATGCGGAGGCGATAGCGGTTCTGACCGGCGCCGGGATATCGACCGATGCGGGGATTCCCGACTTCCGCGGTCCCGAAGGCCTCTGGACGAAGAACCCGGCGGCAGAGCGCGCATCAACCATCCAGAACTACCTGGCTGACGAAGAGGCTCGCCGTGCCTCGTGGCGGATGCGCATGGATGGCAGGGTGCAGGACGCCCAACCCACTGCTGGGCACCATGCCCTGGTCGATGTCGAGACGCAGGGTCGCCTCACGCACCTGACGACCCAGAACATCGACGGACTGCACCAGAAGGCAGGGACCAGCCGAGACCTGCTCACCGAGGTGCATGGTTCGGTCGACGGCATCGTGTGCGTGTCCTGCGGCAGCCACAGCGAGGTGGGGCCGATCCTCGACAAGGTCCGTGCGGGTGACGACGATCCCAGATGCGATGACTGTGGGGGCATCCAGAAGACGACTGTTGTGATGTTCGGAGAGATGCTGCCCGACGGCGCGATGGAGCAGTGCCGGGCGGCGATCGAGCGGGCCGACGTGTTCCTGGCCGTCGGCACCACACTCGAGGTGAGTCCGGTCAACCAGATGGCTTTCTGGGCGCTGCAGCTCGACCTGCCGGTGGTGGTGGTCAACAAGGGCGACACGGCGGCCGACTCGTTTGCAGCAGCCAAGGTCGAGCAATCGATCAGCGACGTGCTGCCCCGTCTGCTCGCCGGCTGACCAGGTTCGCCGGGCCAGCGGCTTTCCGGCTTTCGGGAATGTTGACCAAGTTGGTAGGGTTTATGGAGCTGACAGCTCCCCGCAGCTCTGCCACCACCCGGACAACCCGGCCGGCGCCCGGGAGCACCCGAACCGAAAGCCAGATAGATGCCCAGTTTCCGTGACCTTCTGAATGCAGCCAAGTCCGAGATCCGCGAGGTCGAACCCGTTGAGGCCGAGGGTCTCGTCGACGCCGGCGCCATCCTGCTCGACGTCCGCGAGGCCGACGAGTTCGAACAGGGCGCAGTGCCCGGCTCGGTCTTCCTGCCGCGCGGCCACCTCGAGAGCCAGGTGGAGGGCAAGCTGTCCGACAAGTCCACCCAGGTGGTCGTGATGTGCGCCGGCGGGGTGCGCTCCGCGTTCGCCGCCCGCACCCTGGCCGAACTCGGCTACGACGACGTGGTATCGATGATCGGCGGCTTCAACCGCTGGAAGGACGAGGGCCGCGACTGGCGGGTGCCCGAGGTGCTCACCCCCGAACAGCGCAACCGCTACCACCGCCACCTCCTGCTGCCCGAGGTGAGCGAGGAAGGCCAGCAGAAGCTGCTCGGCGCCAAGGTTCTCCTGCTCGGCGCCGGCGGCCTCGGATCACCGGCTGCGCTCTACCTCGCTGCGGCAGGTGTGGGCACCCTCGGCATCGTCGACATGGACGTGGTCGACGACTCCAATCTGCAGCGCCAGATCCTGCACAACGTGGACCGCGTGGGTGACCGCAAGGTCGACTCGGCCAAGAAGACCCTCACGTTGCTCAACCCCGACGTGAACGTGATCACCTTCGACGTGCGCCTCGATGCCTCCAACATGGAGGACATCGTGAGCCAGTTCGACATCGTGGTCGACGGCGCCGACAACTTCCCGGTGCGCTACATGCTCAATGACGCCTCGGTGAAGCTGGGCGTGCCTGTGGTACATGGCTCGATCTTCCGCTTCGAGGGCCACATCACGGTGTTCGATCCCCGCAACGGACCCACCTACCGGGACATGCTGCCGGAGCCCCCGCCGCCGGAACTCGCCCCGAGCTGCGCCGAGGCCGGCGTGCTGGGTGTGCTGCCCGGCATCGTCGGGTCCATCCAGGCGCTGGAGGCGATCAAGTTGATCCTCGGGCTCGGCGACACGCTCGTGGGGCGCTACCTGACCTTCGACGCACAGGACATGGAGTTCCGCGAGTTCAAGATCCGCAAGGATCCTGCCAACGAGATCACGTGGGAGAACCGCGACCGCGTCCAGGTCGTGCCGCTCGACGGCCACTGCATGCCCGCACCGCTGGCAGCTGCCGACTGAGCCGGCCACTGGGCCCGGCCAGTGGGAGCTTCCGAGCCCATCAGTCTGACGCGCCTATTCCCTGAGGTAGCTGTGTTCGATGTTCGTGGCGGCACGAGCGCAGGTTGTGAAGCAAGCTGACTCGCATTATGTTCGGTGTTCGTGGCGGCACGATCAGAGTCTGAAGGTCCCAGTGGGGCAACAACTGCTGAGTACTCCCGCGAACTCGGCGAGGCCATCGAAGCCCTGGGGCTCGACGTCTGGGTGCACGGGGACCATGTAGTCGCCGACGGTACTGCGATAACCCTTCCCGTCACCGAACGTGCCCACCCGCACCCGGGCGTCGTTGCCGGCCTGGTGGCAGACCACGAGTACCCAGGGCTGATGGTTGCCGACCGGCTCTCCGAGAGCGCTCGGCAGGTCTTGCGCGATGCCGGTTGGTCCTGGCTCGACCGACGCGGGCACATGCGGCTGTGGCTGCCCGGCCTGCGCATCGACGCTCCCATCGGGCTGGGCCAGGACACCCGCAGCGCCGTCACCTCGCCGTGGACCCCGGTCGGACTGGAGATAGCCCTGCATGCGCTGCTGCACCCCCAGCTCGAGGTGTCGGCCCGCAGCGTCGCACGCGACACCGGGCGTAGCGCAGGCGGAACGCAGGAGATCCTCAACCGCTTCGTGTCCGAGGGGTTGATCGGCTCACAGAGCCGACTGCCGCTGCTGCCCGACCTGTTCTGGGAGACGGCGTCGCACTGGCCCGACGATGGCTGGATGCCCCTGCCCATCGCCATGGAGGAAGCCGCGTGGATCGCCGGCTCCGATGAGCTGGTGCGGGTGGACGAACGTGCCGCCACACTCGGCGGTGCCCGGATCGCCGCTGCGGCCGACCTGCCTGCGCGCTGCTACGCCCCGAAGGCTGCGGTGCGAAGGCTTCGTCCCCACAGCCGCACCGACGAGCCGGCACGCACATGGGTTCGCCTGGCGCCCGTCACCTGGATCCCGGAGCTGGCCGGTTTCGAACCTGACGAAGCCCACCCGTGGCGCATCGCTCACCCGATCGTGTGTGCCCTGCGGCTCGCGACCGACGAAGCCCGCGGTCGCGAGATCGTCGAGGACTGGGGCGTAGTTCCTGAATGAACGACACACCCCACAACGCCCCGGCGACCGTGGTGCTCACAGGCCGCCCGGGGGGAACCACACACCTGGCGGTCGAGGCCCTCGCAACCCTGCCCCAGGAGTTCGTTCTCATCGGTGGGCTGGCCGTCCTCTGCCGCGTCGGGGTCCCGCACAGGGCGACTGTCGATCTGGACACGCTCGCCCGCAACCTCGAGGGATTCCATCCGGAACTCCAGCATCTGGCGCTGTCATCCAGCGGCGGTGGCCAGTACGTGATGCCGGGTCGCCTGGACCTGGACGTGATCGATGTCGCCACCGAAAGCGCCGAGGACGTGATTGCAGACCTGTCCGCACAGGGCGAGCTGAGCGACCTCGAGCTGAACGTGATCGCCCACACCTGGGCACATGACACCGCCACCGACGTGGCGATCGCGGTGGTCGACGAAGATGGCTCACCGCTCATCGGGCGGGTCGACCGGCTCGTGGCGAGTACGGCGGGCCTGGTCGCCATGAAGGCAACGACCGTGCCCTTGCGGGCGTCTTCCAAGCCCGAGAAGAAGGCGAGCGACCTGTATGACCTGGCGAGGTTGCTGGTGGGAGCAGTTGGCGCCGCCGAGGTCAACACTGCGCCTGACGAGTTGCGCGACTTCGTGCTCGACGCGCTGCATCGTCACTTCGTAGATGACCGGGGCCGCGATCGCACCTACCGCGAGATCCGCCGGTTCGACGAGGTCGCAATCGACATGGACGAGGTCGCCGGTTCGGTGGAAGACCTGGCCACCTGAGGGTCGGGGGCCACCAAACGGAGGGCGCCGACTAGAGGGTCACCTGCGGGTCCCGGTGTTCGTCGGGATGGCGCAGTTCCTTCACCAGCAGTGTCCCGGCCAGGGCGACAACCGTGGCGGCTGCAGCGACCATGCCGAGTTCCACACGCAGCAACAGGTCACTGCTCGACACGGCTGTCACCAGGAGGAAGACCACCACCGCGACACCCCAGGGCCAGCCGGTCTCGTGCTGGTGGTGGAGCGCGATCTGGGCCTGGTTGACCGTCATTGCGGTCATCATCAGCATCGATGCCAGTGTGAGCAGTCCCATGTCGCGGGCGCTCAACACGAAGTCGGAGCCGAACAGCAGCTCCACCAGCCACGGACCGACAGCGGCGGAGAAGGCCACAGCCACCACCGTGAGCCCGGCGATTCCGATGAGCAGGAGACGCATCAACCCGCGGAATTCAGTCATCTCGTCCGACGCGGCGTGGTGCGAGAGCCGCGGCAGGATGAACGCCTGTACGGCCTGGAAGAAGAACAGCGGAACCCGCGCGATCACCAGGCCCGACAGGAAGATCGATGCCTTGTCGCCGTCGGCGTCGCTGGCGAGCACCTCCACCGCAATGGTGCCCGAGTTCAGGATGACCGAAGTCAGCAGGGCGGTTAGCAGCAGGTGGGCGAAGCTGCGCCTCAGTGGGCCCCAAGGCGCGGGCTCGCCCTTGCCTCCAATCTGGGTGCCCCTGACCATCGGTGCGACCGAGCCGATGAAGGCCGACGACGTCACCACGATCGCGAACGCCATCGGTGACGCCACACCGGCGAGCGCCAGCACCAATGCGGGTATGGCCTTGATGGATGCGTCGACCACGAAGAACGTCGCGTATCCGTAGTAGCGCCCCGATCCAGCCAACAGGCCCCGCACCACATACGACAGCCCGACACCGAGGATTCCGTAGAGCAGGGCCAGCACAAACGAGAAGCTGCCCCTGAACAGGGCGCTCGCGAGCACCGGACTCAGTGCCAGCACCAGCACTGCCAGCCCCCCGAACAGGACCGCGCCCATCCTCGATACCTGGCTGACCAGGGCACCGAATGGCTCTCCGCGGGCGCGTCGTGCCGAGATGGATCGCGAGAGTTCCTGCTCGATCGGCAGGAACAGGCCGGTGCCGACCAGGTAGAGGCTGGCCCAGAGCACCGAGACCTGTCCGGAGTCCTCCGCTCCAAGTGCGCGTCCGGCAGCGGCCAGGAAGATGTAGGCGGCCAGGCCGTTGATGCCCAGCCCGATGCCCATGGCCAGCGGACCAGCTGACTCGAGGCGCTCGCGAAGCCCCGCCGGCGAGGTCCCGGGTGCTTGGTCAGGGGATTCCGGGTCTCTGTTCATAAGATCGGGGCGATGGTACCCCCGGCCCCAGAGGTGGACGCGGCTTCGCCCCCACCACCGCAGACTTCCCTGGTGGGCGTCGTGGTCCTCAACTGGAACTCCGCGTGGTTCACGCGCCGTTGCCTACGCTCTCTCGCCGCCCAGGACTACCCGGCCGACCGGATGAGGGTCGTGCTGGCCGACAACGGTTCGGTCGACGGATCCCGCGAGGAGCTCGCGGCGTGGCTGGCCCGCCCTGGCTCGCCGGATGTGGAGCTGATTGACAACGGCTCCAACCTCGGGTTCGCCGAGGGGTGCAACCGGGCCATTCGCCACCTTCTGGAGCCAGGCGTCGCACGAGTCGACCACGTAGCACTGCTCAACAACGACGCTTGGGCCGAGCCGGGCTGGCTGCGCGCGCTGGTCGAGGTGATGGAGGCCTACGACAACTGCGCGGCGGTTTCGTCGCGCCTGCTTCTCGAGCCCGGGTTCGCTGCGGTGGAGGTCGACTCGCCGCCGGGCCGGATCGAGCTCAAGGGAGCCCGGGTTGCGGCTCCCGACGGCACTGGCTCGTTCGATGTACTCGACCGGGTGCGCACCGACGGGTTCTCCGACGAAGGCGCGCTCGAGTGGCCGGCTCGGCGAATCTGGCAGCTTGCAGCCGGCAGTTCCGGGACAGTCTGGCTGCCGGCAGGTCCGGCGCAGACCGCCTCCAGGGTCACCGTTGCCGAGCCCGGCGGACCCGATGTCGACTTCGAACGCTCGGTTGGCGCGGGGCGCACCACGCTGCTCAACGGCTTGGGCACCGGCATCAACGAGTCGGGTGAGGGGTTCGACATCGGCTACGCCGAGCCCGACCCCTGGGCCGCACGGCCGACGCCGCCCGACGCTGCGCACTCGGAAGTGGTTGACGGTTTCTGTGGTGGTTCGGCGC
The DNA here is from genome assembly GCA_024222295.1 of Actinomycetes bacterium. Lineage (NCBI taxonomy): Bacteria > Bacillati > Actinomycetota > Actinomycetes > Actinomycetes bacterium. Next base: position 217,796 of record JAAEPF010000025.1, on the reverse strand, counting down.
TCCTGCGGGTCGACGCACTGGAGCAGGTCGGCCTGTTCGACCCGGCGTTCTTCGCCTACTACGAGGACACCGATCTTTCGTGGCGACTGCGCAACGCCGGCTGGGAGGTGCGCACGGCGCCCGCATCGGTCGCCCACCACGCGTTCGGTGCATCCGGCGGGGGAGGATCTCGCTGGCACCTGTTCCTCGACCGGCGCAACTGGTTGGTCACCAACTTCCGCAACGGCGACGGGCGCGCAGTCAAGCGTGCGCTGGGCTGGCTGTGGCGGGGGGCGTGGCGGCTGTTCCGGGTCAACATCTTCGGCAAGGCACGACGAGGGCAGCGCATCCAGGTGGAGCCGTTCTGGACCTGGAAGAAAGCAGCCATTGCCGCGTCGTTGCGTATCCCCGGCGCACGACGCCAACGACGGCCGGGTTGGAGCGAGAGCGACCGGGTGCGTGGCCTGTTCCAGCCGGGCGGCTCCCCGAAGGCACCGGAGCCGTGGCCCGGCGGGCCCCTGGTCGTCTACGTCGACGTGGGCGAGACCATCAAGGCCGGCTACCGCGCCGGCATCCAGCGCGTCGTATGCGCGCTGGTGACTCACCTTCCGGCAGCGAGCAACCAGCTCGAGGTTGTGCCCATCCGCTGGAACGAGCGCAACGGCGGGTTCCGTCGCGTCACGGCGGAGGAGTACGAGTCATTGTTGCGCGCCGGAGGAAGCCCTGAGTTGCCCGACGAACCGCCCGCCGTTGCGGGGGTCAAGGCCGCCTTGCGGTCGGGGCTTGGGCGACTCGGAGTCCTGGGCGCGGTCCGGCGGCGCCGCGAGCAGGTCTTCGGAAAGCAGCAGCGTGAGCTCGAGGACTCGCTGATGCTCAACCGCCTCGAGCCGGGAGCGGTGCTGCTGGAGGTCGACGCTGTGTGGAACGAGCTCGAGGTCGACCGCGGGGCGCTGCTTGCGGACCTGCGCCGGTCCGGGGTGCATGTCGCGTCGTTCATCCACGACCTGTTGCCGGTGGAGAACCCCGACTGGTTCGCGCCCAAGCTGCGCAGAATCTTCGACCCGGCGGCCCTTGCCCAGCTCCGTGAGTCCGAGTTGTTGGTCTGTGCCTCGGCCGCCACCCGCGAGCAGATCCAGCGGGTCGCGGACGACGCCGGCATCCAACCGTCACCGGTGTCGGTGGTGCCGCTCGCCACCGAAGACTGGAACACCACGGGTCGGACGGAGACGAGTGGCGAGGGGGCCGTGTTGCCGGCTGGTGTGCGGGCCGGCGAGTTCCTGTTGGTCGTTGGCACCCTCGAGCCGCGCAAGAACCACGCGCTCGCCATCGACGTGTTCGACCGCCTCTCCGGACAGTTCCCCGACCTGCAGCTCGTGCTTGCGGGCAGGCCAGGTTGGGGCAACGACGAACTCATCAGCCGAATCGAGGGCCACCCCGACCGTGGCGGTCGGTTGCGCTGGCTCGACGACGTGCACGATGAGGAACTCGACGCGCTCTACCGCAACGCACGGCTCGTGCTCGTGCCCAGCTTGTCGGAGGGGTTCGGCCTGCCGCTCGCCGAGGCCCTCGGCAGGGGAGTACCGGTGCTCGCCTCCACGGGCGGTGCGCTGGCGGAGCTGGGTGGCGACGCCGTGGAGCACCTCGACCCCCGCGACGTCGATGGCTGGACCGCGGCGGTGTCGCGACTGTTGTCGGACCCCGAAGCGCACCAGAGGGCACGTAGTGCCTCGGAGGGATTCGACGGCGAGACCTGGGACAGCACTGCAGCGGCCGTGGCGGACGCCCTGCTCGGCAGGTTCCGCCCGGGCGACGCCTGAGACTTTGTTGAGAATTCGTTACAGTCATCGCAACATTGCCCCGCGCGGTGTTAGCGTATTCACCGTCAGTGCGGGCGCCCTCGGCCCGCGACGAGGTCGGGACTCATAACGAATGAAGCTTCTTCGTCGCTTCGCCGTATTGGGCGCGATGGCGTTGTTGTTGCTGATGGCGCCGTTGCCACAGCTGTCCTTCACCGAGCAGGCGGTCGCGGCCACGGTCGACCTGCCGCCACCGGATGAGGCGACCGCCGAGGAGATGGCTGAGGTTCAGGCCGCCGCCGACGAACCCCTCGACACGCCGCGCGTGCAGGCCGTCGACGAGCAGGTCGAGGAGTTCTCCCTCATGGCGGTCGTGTTCGACGAGCCCACCGAAGAGCCGGTGATGCTCAGGGTGCAGAACACCGACGGATCCTGGACCGGGTGGGCAGAGCTCCACGCGGATCCCAACGAAGGACCCGACAACCCCACCAACTGGGGCACCGTGCCGTTCTGGGTGGGTGCCGGCCAGGCCTATGAGCTGAACCTGGATGCCGACGATGCCGAGGTTGCGCGAGTGGTCCTCGTGCGCAACGAGACCCGCCGGGCCATCACCGTGCAGGAAGAGGTAGCGGGCGCGTCCACACAGGCCCCGTTCGGCATCAACCCGCGTTCGGCATGGAACGCCCGCGCCGTCGGCTCGATGAGCTACGGCAGCACGATCAAGAAGGCCGTGGTGCACCACACGGTGTCGGGCAACAGCTACTCCCAGGCGCAGGTGCCCGGGATCATCGCCGGCATCCAGGCGTACCACCTCGACGGCCGCGGTTGGTCCGACATCGGATACAACTTCCTCGTCGACAAGTACGGCGGCATCTGGGAGGGCCGGGCCGGCGGCATGGATCGACCGGTGATCGGCGCCCACGCAGCCGGGTTCAACACCAACACCGTGGGCGTTTCGGTGATCGGCGACTACACCCAGACCAGCCCCACTGCTGCATCCAACGAGGCCGTCGCCCGTGTGGCGGGCTGGAAGCTGTTCCTCGGCAACCAGGAGCCGCTGGCGACGTCCAACTTCACCTCCGGCGGCGGGCCGAGATTCCCTGCCGGCACCGTCGTGAACCTCCCCAACATCGTCGGTCACTCCGACGTGGGGTCCACCGCCTGCCCCGGAAGCGTGCACGCTGCGCTCGGTGCGATCCGCCAGCGCGCCCAAGAGTGGTTCGTCTACACCCGCGAGGTCTCCGGGCCGGTCGGTAACCTCGAGTATCTGGGTTCCTCGGGATCCACGGTGACGGCGGTTGGCTGGACGCACGACCTTGATGGCGACAACCCGGTCCAGGTCAGACTCGACGCCGCCGGTAGGTCGGCCACAACCACCGCCAACGGCCCTCGTCCCGACGTGCAGGGTGCCTACCCCGGATACCCGGCCAACACGGGATTCAATGTGGAGGTCACGGGGGTACCTCCGGGCTACAACAACATGTGCGTGCGCGCGATCAACCAGAACTACGGCAACGACCTGACGTTCCCCTGCAAGTGGATAAACGTCGGTGATCCGGCCGGAACCAGCCCGACCGGGTCCATAGCGGCTGCGAATCCGCTCACCGGTGGAGTCGAACTCGGCGGCACCGTCCGGGACCCGAATGGACGGGTCCAGTCCGTCAAGGTCGAGATCGACGGCGCGATCGTGGCTGAAGCGGCCCTGCCTTCCGGGGACCTGTGGCTCGCCCGCGTGATCGGCATAACGGCCGGCCGCCGCAGGATCTGCATGATCGCCGACAACGTGGGTGCGGGTGTCAACACCCGGTTCGACTGCAAGTGGGTTGACATCCCGGGCGCATCGCCCTTCGGCTTCTTCGATGGGTTCTTCCAGGATGGCGACTACGTCAAGGTCAGTGGTTGGGTCATCGATCCGGAAACCAAGGGTCCGCTGTCGGTCCACATGATCTACGACGGCAGTACGTCCTGGGCGATCCCCGCCAACAGGTCCAGGCCTGATGTGGCAGCCATATACCCGGACTACGGCCCCAACCACGGTTACGAGTTCGAGATGCGGATGTCCAAGGGCACCCACACGCTGTGCGCCGTCGCAATCAACACCGGTTGGGGTGCCAACCCGCTGCTCGGCTGTCGAACGGTCACAGTCAAGTAGTTCGGATTCCTCCTGACGTCGCCGACAGCGGTCAAGATGGCGGCAATGAAGTTCCTGCTGGTCTCCACCGACCATACGAGCGCCACCACGCGTGTGCTTGCTGCCGGTCTGGCTGACCACAACCCGCACGCCCGGGCTGTGGTGTTGGAGGCCGGCCTGCGCTCGCCAAGGTTGATGGCCGGCGGCGACGGGGCCGTTCCGCAGGTGGACTTCGGGGGCCTTCGCTGGGCCGACTTCGTGTTGGCGCTTGGTCAGAGGCGTGCCGGTTGGGCTGCGCTGCCCTGGGTGCTGGAGTGGCTGGCCGTCGAGGGAGAGCTCGATGAGGCGGACTCGGTGGCGGTGCTCGACGATTCGTTCGCCGTACTCGGAAGCCTCGAGTCGCTGTTTGCAGCCGACGGAGCCATCGCAGCACGCGCCCGCCATGTCGATGACCGGCTGGGCGCATGGGGGGGTTTCGCACCCGGACTTGCCGTGGTGCCAGGACCGCAGTCGTGGGTGGGTTGGTGGAAGGACCGTGCGCTCGACCGCGTGCGCGGCGCCGCCGGCACGACGGCGGACCCCTGGTGGGATCTCCCACTCGACGCACGCACCATCACCGACCCGGCGCTGTGCCTATCGCCGTGGACCGCTGGCCAGATCGACCTGGATGCCTCCGGTGGAATCGGCGCAACCGGGGCACAGCCGCTCCTTGTCGACTTTGCAGGCTTCGATCCCTGCCAGCCGTGGTGGTTCTCGCCACCGGGAGGAGAGCCAACGGTCGCACTCGACAAGGTGCCCGCGCTGGCAAGGCTGTGTGACCAGCACGCCGAGCGCCTGTTGGCGGCCGGATGGAGCGCAACTGGCGGCAGCGAGCCTGATCTCCTCCTGCCGGGTGTCCGGGCCACCGATGAACTGCGCTCCTGGTATCGCGGGCTGCTCGCGGAGTCAGCGGCCACCGGTGGGGAGTTGCCCCCCAACCCACTCGTGCCGGGCGAGGTGCGGACGTTCGTGGAGCTGCTCGATGCCCCCGGCGAAGCTGATGGCACGGGTGTGAACCGCCACGTGGACCTGCTGGTCGACCGCAGGGAGGACCTGCTCGACGCGTTCCCCCATGCACGCTGGCAGGACCGGCCCCGTTTCGGCCGATGGCTCTGGAGTCATGGCCTGAGCGAGGGCGACAGCTCGCTTCTCACGTTGCCGGATCCACCGGCCCCGCTGGCGCCGGTGGTAAACGCCGGTGCGCGCCGGCCTTTCGGTGTGAACCTGGTCGGGTACCTCGGCGCCGACCTCGGCCTCGGCGTGGCGGCCCGGCGGATGCAACGGGCCTTCGACGCCGCCGGCATCCCGCACGCAGCGGTGAGCTACGACCGCACGTCGTCGAACCTGCGCGTGGGCGCGACCGGCGACACCACCGCTCCGTACCACTTCAACCTGTTGCTGATCACGCCCGACCAGCTGCCCCTGTTCGTGGAGGACGTGGGGGAGGGGTTCCTGGCCGGCCACCACAACATCGGCCTCTGGTACTGGGAGAGCGACGCGGTCGCGCCCCAACAGGAGGCAGCTTTCGGGTTGGTCGACCAGATCTGGGTGGCCACCCACTACCTCACCAAGGCGTTTTCGGGCCACGAAGGCACCCCGGTGCGCGTGGTGCCTTCACCGCTGGTGTTCGACCGCCCCGCCCCGGAGCTCGTCGACCGCACGCGGCTGGGCCTCGATGACCGGTTCACGTTCCTGTTCTCCTTCGACCACCTGTCGGTGTCGGAGCGCAAGAACCCCCTCGGGCTGGCCGAGGCATACCGACGCGCGTTCCCCGACCCCGACGGTGGCACCGCCCTGCTGTTGAAGTCGATCAACGGCCACATCTTCGCCGAGGACCACCAGCGCCTCGTGCACGAGACCTCCGACCGCGCCGACATCATCGTGCGCGACGAACTCCTGCCGGCAGCCGATCGGCTGGCGCTGGTGGCCGCGGCCGATTGCTATGTGTCGCTGCACCGCTCCGAAGGGCTCGGGCTCACCATGGCCGAGGCGATGGCCGTGGGCACACCGGTGATCGCCACCGCCTACTCGGGCAACCTCGACTTCATGTCGTCCGACAGTGCCCTGATGGTGCCCGCAACCGAGGTGGAGGTCGGCCCGGGCCAGTACTACCCGGCGCATGGGCACTGGGCCGAGCCTGACCTCGACGCAGCCGCTGACCTGATGCATCGCGTGCGTTCGGAACCGGGACTGTCAGCGGGCCTCGAGTTGGCCGCTGCGGCAGCGTTGGCCGAGTTCTCCTACGACAAGGTCGGCAAGGTGGCCGAATCGGCCCTTCTGGAGGCCTGGAAGTCGACCGCACCCTGACGCTTCGTTCGCGTGGAAACAGCCCGAAGCTGGTAGAACTGGGTCACGTGAAGGGACTGATCCTCTCCGGCGGAGCCGGCACGCGGCTGCGGCCGATCACCCACACGAGCGCCAAGCAGTTGGTGCCCGTGGCCAACAAGCCGATCCTGTTCTACGGCATCGAGGCCATGGTCGCCTCGGGCATCACCGAGATCGGGATCATCACCGGCGAGACCGGCCCCGAGGTCGTGGAGGCCGTCGGCGACGGCTCGCGATTCGCTGCCAATGTCACCTACATCCCCCAGGACGCCCCACTCGGGCTGGCCCACTGCGTGCTGATCGCACGCGAGTTCCTCGGCGACGACGACTTCGTGATGTACCTGGGCGACAACATGCTCCAGCAGGGCCTGGGTGACTTCGTCGGCCGGTTCGAGGCCGACAAGCACGCATCTGCCAGCCAGCGGCTCGGTGAGGACACCGCTCCTCCCGCCGCCCAGATCCTGCTCTGCCCGGTTCCGGACCCGCAGCGCTTCGGCGTAGCCGAGGTCGACGCCGAGGGCGCCGTTGTGCAGCTGGTCGAGAAGCCGGAGAACCCGCCGAGCAACCTCGCGCTGGTGGGCGTCTACCTGTTCACCGCGGCGATCCACGAGGCAGTGGAGTCGATCGAGCCGAGTGACCGCGGTGAGCTCGAGATCACCGATGCGATCCAGTGGCTGATCGATGATGGCCAGCGGGTGCGTCACGACGAGCTCGAGGGTTGGTGGCTCGACACCGGCAAGAAGGACCCGCTGCTCGAGAGCAACCGTCGGGTTCTCGAGACCCTCGAGCCCCGGTTCGAGGGCGACATCGACTCGCAGAGCCAGATGGATGGCCGGGTGGTGGTGGAGCCGGGCGCCAAGATCGTCGACTCACACATCCGCGGTCCGGTGGTCATCGGGTCGGGTGCGGTGATCGAGCGCTCCTACATCGGCCCGTTCACTGCGGTCGGCGACGACTGCCGGGTGACCGACTCCGAGATCGAGCACTCGGTGATCCTGCGCCGTTCGATCATTGAAGGCGTCCCGCGCCTTGCCGACTCGCTGATAGGCCGCGACACCGAGGTTCGCCGCTCCCAGCAGCGTCCCGCTGCCACGCGGCTCATGATCGGCGACCACTGCAACGTCGACATCCAGTAGCGAGCCGAAACCCGTCGGGCGGGACTCGCCCGGTGTTTCGACCTAGCGTGGGCACGCGCCACGCCGCCCCCGATCCGAAAGGCCCCCCGTGTCAATGGCAGATGTGACCGCAAGCGAGCTGATCGACGGTGTGCACATCGTGCGCCCGAAGGTGTTCGGCGACGACCGCGGCTACTTCGTGGAGACCTACCGGCGCGAGTGGATCCCCGGTGGGCGCGAGATGATCCAGGGCAACCGGGGCAACCGCGTGGCCGGTTGCCTTGTGGGCCTGCACTACCACCTGCACCAGGCCGACTACTGGTATGTGCCGTTCGGTCACGCCCGGGTCGTTCTCCACGACCTGCGCCAGGGCAGCCCGACAGACGGCGCCACACAGATGATTGACCTCGGTGAGGTCGACGGTGGCCCCAACGAGCACCTCGGGTGCTACATCCCGCCGGGCGTGGCGCACGGGTTCGCCTCGATCACCGACATGGCAATCACCTATCTGGTCGACGGCTACTACAACCCGGCTGATGAGCTCGGAGTGGCGTGGGACGACCCCGACATCGCAGCCGACTGGGGCATCGATGGTGAGCCGATCCTGTCGGACCGCGACCGGTCGAACCCGAGGCGCACCGAGATCGAGCCCATGTGGCAGCCCCATTCGTCGCTTCGCACCTGAGTGCCGGGACCTGTCGCCACTGTTTCTGTACGCCCTTGACGCGCTGACCTGAGAGAAGGGAACGAATGAGGATCTTCATCACCGGTGGAGCCGGGTTCATCGGCTCCAACTACGTCCGCCACATCCTGGCCAACACCGACGACTCGGTAACCGTGTTCGATGCGCTCACCTACGCCGGCAACCGCGAGACGCTCCGCGAGTTCGACGACAACCCGCGGTTCAGCTTCGTGCACGGCGACGTCTGCGACCGCGATTCGGTGCGGGCCAACCTGCCCGGCCACGACGCAGTGGTGCACTTCGCAGCCGAGAGCCACGTCGACCGGTCACTGCTTGATCCCGACGTGTTCGTGCGCACCAACTGCATGGGCACCAACGTGCTCTGCGACGTGGCCGTCGATGCCGAGGTGGAGCGGTTCCTGCACATCTCCACCGACGAGGTGTATGGCTCGATCGAGGACGGCTCGTTCTCCGAGACCGACATCCTCCAGCCCCGTTCTCCCTACAGCGCAGCCAAGGCGGGCTCCGACCTGATCGCACTGGCCTACTACGAGACACATGACCTGCCGGTCGTGCTCACCCGGTCGTCCAACCAGTACGGGCCCTACCAGTTCCCCGAGAAGCTGATCCCGTTCTTCGTGACCAACCTGCTCGATGGCAACACGGTGCCGCTCTACGGCGACGGACTCAACGTGCGTGACTGGCTGTTCGTGTCCGACAACTGCCGTGGCGTTGACCTCGTGCTGCGCGACGGGCAGCTGGGCGAGGTGTACAACATCGGCGCCGGCAACGAGCGCACCAACCGCGACATCACCGACCGCCTGCTGGCGATGCTCGGCAAGGACGAGTCGTCGGTGGAGTATGTGGAGGACCGCAAGGGTCACGACCGCCGCTACTCGATCACCCACGACAAGGTCGCGGCACTCGGATGGCGGCCCGAGACGTCGTTCGAGGATGCACTCGAGCAGACCGTCGCCTTCTACGTCGACAATCGCGACTGGTGGGAGCGGCTCAAGGCCCGGGTGAAGAACCGGTGAACACCCGCGTGGAGCGAGACCGATGAGGATCATCGTCACCGGCTGCAACGGCCAGCTGGGCACTGAGGTCATGGAGTTGCTGTCGCCTCAGGGCCAGCACGAGGTGATCGGCCTCGACCTGCCCGACCACGACCTGACCGACCGCGATCACGTGCTCGGGGTGATCACGTCCAACCAGCCCGACGCGATCATCCACGGCGCCGCGTTCACCGCCGTCGACGCCTGCGAGGAGCAGGTCGACCTCGCCTACCAGGTCAACTGTGCGGCCACCCGGTTCGTTGCCGACGGTGCCCGGCGTGTTGGCGCACACGTGGTGTACGTGTCGACCGACTACGTGTTCGACGGCACCAAGGATTCCCCCTACGTGGAATGGGACACCCCCAACCCGCAGTCGGTCTATGGCCGCACCAAGCTCGGCGGCGAGATGGAGATCGACCCGCGCTGGTCGATCGCCCGCACCTCCTGGGTGTGCGGCTACCACGGCAACAACATGGTCAAAACCCTGCTGCGCCTCGCAGACGAGCACGACACGGTCAGCTTCGTCGACGACCAGATCGGCCATCCCACCTTCGCCGGCGATCTCGCCCGCATGGTCACCAAGCTCGCGGTCGAACGAGTGCCGGGCGTGTTCCACACGACCAACCAGGGCGCTGTGAGCTGGTACGAGTTCGCTCAGGCGGTGTTCGAGGCAGCCGGCCATGACCCCGGGCGGGTGAGTCCGATCTCCACCGGGGAGCTGCAGCCGCCCCGCCCGGCGAAGCGGCCCGCCAACTCGGTGCTCGACAACATGGCCTGGCGCATGCACGGCTTCGAGCAGAGCCGCGACTTCCGCGAGCCGCTCGCGGAAGTCGTTGCGAGGCTGGGGGCCTGACCCGTGACGGACCCGGCGCCCGCGCTGACGGCGACCAGAACCATGCCGAAGTGGTGGCTGTGGGCCGTGTTTGCAGGCTTCGCCCTCAGTTTCTGCACGTGGGTGTTTGCCAGCCCGCTCATGAGCTCGCCTGATGAACCTGCCCACATCATCCGGGCCGCCTCGGTGTGGCACGGTCAGTGGGGCGGGCCGAAGGTGTTGTTGCCCCCGGACCCGGCAGCTCCGGGCCTTGACATATACGCCACCGAGGTCGAGGTTCCTCGCTACTACGCCCGTTCCGGGGAGATCCCCGGGTGTTGGGCGGGTCAGCCTTCCATAGGCGCTGACTGCGCGCCCGAGGTGGAAGCAGACGACGACCTGGTTGACTCGGTCACCACTGCGGGCGTGTACACGCCGCTGTACTACTCCCTCGTCGGATGGCCCTCACAGCTCACTGCATCAGGGCTCGGGGTGTACCTGATGCGGATCACGTCTGCACTGCTTTGCGCCGGACTGGTCACCTTGGCGGTCGCTGCGCTCGGACGAATCCTCGACCCGAAGCTGGCCTTGCTTGCTGTGTGGGTGGCGGCCACGCCGATGGTGCACTTCCTGGCTGGCAGTGTGAACCCGAACGGTCTGGAGACATGCGCCGCGATTGCAGCCTGGGCGGCTGTTCTGGCGTTGCTCACGAAGGCGGCCTCAGGAGAACTCGACAGGTTTGCGCTCTGGTCGTTCGTGGGCGCCGCTGTGGTGCTGGTGCCTTCACGCACGCTCTCGCCCGCGTACCTGCTGGTGGCGGTGGTTGCAGCGGCCGCATTCAGCGGGCTCGATGCCGTGAGGTTCCTGGTGCGCCAGAAAATGGTGTGGGTGGGTGCCGCCGTGGTCGGGGTTGTGGCCTTACTCACCCTGTTGTGGGCCCGCGCCGCCGACCAGGTCGGCTCGATATCGGGTGGCTACGCACCCGACAATGAGAACATCATCATCTGGCTCTCCGCAGGAATTGATGACTGGGTGCGGCAGATGATCAGCGTGTTCGGTTGGCTCGATACGGGGCCCGTGGTCATCACCCTCGCCCTCTGGCTGGCCGTGGTCGTGGCTCTGGTGGTGTTCGGGGCGATGTGGGGCCGCCCATGGAGGGTTGCGGGCCTGGCGTGCCTCGTGTTCGGATCGCTTGTGTTGCCCGTTGTGATCCAGGCACCGGTGGCGGCGGAGCACGGGATCGCATGGCAGGGGCGCTACCTGTTGCCGGTCGCTGTCGGGATCCCCCTGATGGCAATGCTCACGGCCGACGATCCGGGGCTGGCCAGCCGGCTTCCACTCAGGCGTCTCGGGGGCCTCGTGCTGGTGTCCACCGGGGCGGCGTTGGTTGTGGCCCATATCGTGAGCATGCAGCGGTACGTGACCGGGATCCTTGAAGGCCCCGCGCAGATACAGAACTACATCGGCGCCGATGGATGGAACCCCCCAATCCCGAAGCTCTTGCTCCTGCTTGTGGCACTGGCGGCGGCCCTGTGGCCGATTGCGGTGCTCTTCGCTGCCCGCCGCGAGGCGCCGAAAGCGTCGGTGGAGGCCGCCAACGAAGCCTAATGTCGGGTCCGCGGCATGCCGATGGGTAGGGATGCTGGAGGAGTCATGAAGACGCGGCTCGCAACTGGGGTGTTTGCAGCGTTGGCTGTGTTCGCGTTCGGGCTTGTGCCCTCAGCGCAGGCCGCCGTTGCCTCGGCTCCACCGGCGCCCGTTCTCAGTCGGGTGACGATCCCTGAGGCAGCTGAGTACTTCACGGATGTGTGGGCCGATCCCATGGACATGTCGAATCCGGAGGATTTCGACACCACTCCACACCGCCGGAGCCCGGGCATCAACACCTCCATGGCCAACGGAGTACTCAACTACCACCAGTGGTGGGGAGCGGGGCGCCTCTATTTCACGGACTCGGCTCCAAATGAGTTGGTCGTACTCGAGCACCGCGAGGCCACTCACCGCCCAATCGACTCCTCGCGGTACACCCGGCTGGCGGTGCGTGCCTACACCGACCGCAACATCACGGGTTTCATCGTCTGGGACCACTGCGCGGGGCAGGTGCCAGGCGGGGCCTGCCAGGGCACCAAGGCCTTCAACCTGAGGGCGGGCTGGCACACATACGATCTCGACCTCACGGGCGCCAACGATTCCGACAGCTACACCGATGCGGGCCAGCCCAACAGCATCGCGGGCACGCCCTGGACGCAGGGGCCGATAGTCCGGCTCGCTTGGCAGCCATCGGCAGCGGGCGTGTCCGGCGTTCAGGGAGTCATCGACAGCGTACGGGTGTACCAGCCGGGCACGGCGACGGTGGGCGTCACCAACTCCGGTGCCACCGCCAACCTGTGGCACGACAACAACTCCAACACCGCAGACAACGGCACCGCGACCAATCAGGGGTCGGGGGCGGGTGTGCTCCGCCACAACCTTGGTCCCGGCCAGTCCACCGTCGACCTTGGTGCGTTGGTCCCGGGGGCATACCACCTCGACTTCGAGATCGGTGGCGACTTCTCGGCGCCGTCACCCGCCGTGACGATCGACCCGGCACCCCGGCCCGTCGTGCTCGACCCGGACGTGGCAGGCGAAGGCGACTGGTTCGAGGCAACGCGGGGCGAAGGCAACGACTACTCCAACGTCGCCGACACGTTCACCATGTTCGATGGCCTTCCGAATGTCCGCAATGCGGAATTCGGGGTGTTCGGTGGGCAGCTTCATGCACATTCGGCAGGCCTGTTCGATGACCCGCAGGTGTACCTCACGGATGCCTTCTGGAACGGGCCCGTACTCGATGCAGAGGAGTGGCACCGGATCACGTGGCGGATCACCTACGACGGCACCTGGGGCACCAATCAGGTGCCCGGAGAGGGCCTCGACACCCGGTTCTGCTGGTTCCTCGCCAACGGACCGGCCACGTGCAGCAAGGACGTGTTCCCGGTGCTCGGGCCACAGACGTACTCAGTGGATCTCAAGACGGCCAACCCGGCAGATGTCGAGAACGTTGGTCAGTCCGGTCTCGGGTTCGGCGGCCCGCTGAGCCGCTGGGTCCATCTGCTGCGGTTCGACCCGCATGAGGATCCGGGCATGAGGAGTTGGCACCTGGACGACATCCGGATTGCCCACGACGACCGCATTCCCTACGGGGGCAGCTTCCCCATCCGCTTCGAGGACCGGGCGCACCAGGCCGGGTCGACCGCTGAGGTGTTCGTCGACACCGACCCCTGGCTTGGCAACGGGGCAAGCAACATCGCGAACGTCAACGTTGCTCCCGGTGTCAACACCGTGCACTGGTCTGGTGCCGACTTCCCACCGGCTCGGTACTGGGTCCATGTGAAGATCACCGACCCCCTCGGCAACCGCCGAACGCATACGTCAACCGGTCCGGTGGACCTGCCTGACCCGGCCAAGTGGTCACCCTTCGGCACACTTGAGGCCGTCGAGGGTCGCAAGGGCTACATCTACCTTCGTGGCTGGAGCATCGACCCGAGCTGGGTGCGTGACCCCACCGACGTGCACGTGAGCATTGATGGTCACAGCATCGACCTGGGCCCGGCCAACCAGGCGCACCTGGGAATCGGTCTCATGCGGACCGACGCCGGACCATGGCATGGCTTCGACCGCCAGATCCCTGCCGCTCCGGGGGCTCACGACGTGTGTGTTTACGCGATCAACTTCGGGCACGGCGCTCACACGGGCATGGGATGTCGCACCGTGGTGGTCAAGTAGCGGTCAGCGACGCTGGTTCTGGCGGCTCGCCGAGCGCCTGACCACCTCGAGAAGCAGGTGTGGCGGTAGCAGTGAGTCACGCTCGACATCTGCGTCGATGGAGCCGTCAAGGATGTCGATGAAGCGGTCGAGCTGCGTTGCGAGAGGTTCGCGCTGGTGGCGGATCACCGGGATGTCGATCACGGTCTGTTGGCTGTAGCCGAGGCCGGAGTCCTCGACCGGGGCATTGCCGACATGTCGGTAGATGGTGATGTCCTGCCGAACGAGGTCGAGCTCGATCTGCCGGTCGAGCTCGGTGATGGTGAGGGTTCGGATCTTCCGCTGTGAGGTGCGGCTGGCAGTCGCCATGCCGATGCCACCTGATGGGAAGTCGACGATTGCGTCGGCCATGTCCTCGGCGCCCTCTGCGCTGTCGGGGTGGAAGAAGCCGAGGTGGCCCTCCGCTGCGGTCGGCTCCTCGTTGAACACCCGCAACAATACGTCGAGGTCGTGGATGAGCAGGTCCGAGGCGACACCGGTGCGGATCCGGGCGACATAGGGCGAGTGCCTGGAGGCGGCGGCGTGGATCGGCTTCTCCACGAACTCCATCGCGGTGAGGATTGCCGGGTTGTAGCGCTCGAGGAAGCCACACATCAGGGGGAGTCCGAGTTCGGCCGAGCGGTTCACGATCTCGGTCGAGTGTTCGAGGGTGTCGGCGAGGGGCTTCTCGACCAGCATCGGCTTGCCGGCGTCGAGCACTTCAAGTGCGATCGGATGGTGGAACTGCGTTGCGGCGGCCACGAACACGGCATCGACCGACGCGAAGTCCGGGCCCTCGACCCAGCTCGAGCCGAAACGACCGGCGATCTCCTCGCCGACCTCGCGGTTGGGGTCGGCCACCCACGCGAGCTCGGCGCGGTCCGACTGCGAAATCACCCGGGCGTGCAGCGAGCCCATGGACCCGGCGCCGATCAGGCCGATGCGCACCGGGGTCATCAGGAAAGCGCCGATCTGATGGTGGAGGCGACCTTGTCGAGGTCGCCATCGGAGAGTCCGGGGTGCACGGGCAGCGACAGGACCTCTCCGCAGACCCGCGCCGCGACCGGGGTGTTGTCCGTTCTAACCAGGGGATGGTCCCTGTAGCAGTCGTAGTCGTGCACGAGCTTCGGGTAGTAGATCCCGCAGCCCACGGCATTGGCCTGCAGGTTGTCGTGAAGCTCGTCGCGGCTGAGTGCGGCATCGTCGGTGACGCGCACCGTGTACTGGTGCCACACATGGCCGCGTCCCTCAGCGACACGCGGCGTCACCAGCCCTTCGATGCCGGCCAGCGCGTCGGTCAGAGCGGCGGCATTCCTGCGGCGCGCCTCCACGTTGGCGTGGTAGCCGGCCAGCTGCGGAAGCCCGATGGCAGCGGCCACGTCGGTCATCCGGTAGTTGTTGCCCGCCATCTCGTACTGGTAACGGGCACGCATGCCCTGATTGCGGAGCAGGCGCAGCCTGTCGGCGAGAGCGTCGTCGGTGGTGGTGACCATTCCGCCCTCACCTGTGGTGAGGTTCTTAGTCGCGTAGAACGAGAAGCAGCCGAGTCCGCTGGAGCCGGCCGCGCGGTCACCGATGGTGGCTCCGTGAGCCTGCGCAGCGTCTTCCACCAGTGCCAGGTCGTTGGCTTCGACGATCCGGTCGATCGCATCGAGGTCGGCGCACTGGCCGTAGAGGTGGACCGGCATCATCACGCGGGTGCGGTCGTTCACAGCGGCATCGGCCGCGGTGGGGTCGATGTTGAAGTCGGCGTCGCTGATGTCGGAGAACCGCACCGTGGCACCGGCGCCGAGGATCGCGTTGAGGGTGGCCACGAAGGTGAAGGGTGACGTGATCACCTCGTCGCCGGGCTCGAGTTCGAGTACCTGGATGGCGGCGATCAGCGCTGTGGTGCCGTTGTTGACCGCGACCGCATGCGGGACCCCGGTGAGCGCAGCGAAGCCGGTTTCGAACTCGGCCACCAGCGGGCCCTGGGCCACCTGCCCTGACCGGAGCGCCTCGACCACGGTCTCTTCGGTGCCCTCGGGCAGGGCCACTGTGGAGATGGGAATCATCGGGGGCGATGCTAGGTGATCGCCCTCCCGCTGCCATTCTTCGCCGCCGCGCGGGCCACCCCTACACTGTCGGTTACATGAGCGACGAGATCCCACTTGGACGCCCCACCACGGGCGACGAGGAAGTGGAGGCGGTGCGGGAGGTCCTCGAGTCGGGCTGGGTGGCCGGTCAGGGGCCGGCCGGGCGCGCCTTCGAAGCCGCATTCGCCGCAACCGTTGGTGCTCCGCATGCCAAAGCGGTCAACAACTGCACCGCCGGCTTGCACCTCGCGTACCTGGCGCTGGGCGCCGGGCCGGGCGACGAGGTGATCGTCGCCGACTACACCTACCCGGCCACCGCCCATGCCGTTCTCTACTGCGGGGCCACGCCGCGGTTTGCCGATGTGAAGCCCAACACCGGCCTCGTCGACCCCGCGTCGGTGGAGGCCCTCGTTGGCGAGCGCACTGTGGGGATAGTCGGCGTCGACACCCTCGGCCAGCCCGCCGACTGGGACGAGTTGGGACGCATAGCGGAGGCGAAGGGCCTGTGGCTCGTGGAAGACGCAGCCTGCTCCGCGGGAGCAAGTTATGGCGGCCGCCCGGCGGGCCACCCTGGCCTGGCCGACGCCGCCACGTTCAGCCTCCACGGACGCAAGGGGATCACATCCGGAGAGGGAGGCGTGGTCACCACCGGCCGTGACGACGTCGATGCGTTCGTGGGCACCCGGTTGTCGTTCGGGGTGGAGTCGGCACTCAGCCGCTCCGGCGCGGGTGGCCTGCCCATACCCGTGTTCGCCAACCTCGGGTGGAACTACAAGATGTCCGACATCGCGAGTGCGATTGCACATGTGCAGCTCGGCCGCCTCGACGGCATCCTCGCTGCCCGGTCGAGGGCTGCGGCCGGCTACGCCGAGCTGCTGGGCGGCACGGAGCTGCTCGAGCTTCCGGTGGTCGCGCCCGGTCGAACACACCCCTGGCAGACCTACGCAGTGACGGTCGCCCGGGAGGTCGACCGTGGCCGGCTGGCAATGCGGCTGCGCGAGCAGGGGATCGGCTGCAATATCGGCACCTTCGCGTGCCACCTCCAGCCGTTGTACGAGAGCGACGACGTCTGTGAGACTTCAGCTGACGTCTTCGAGCGGCATCTGGCGATCCCGATGCATGGCGAGCTGTCCGAGTCCGATGTGGAGCGGGTGGCCAAGGCCGTGCTCGACACTGCTGCGGACTGCATCCGCTGACCGCCGGCCCGGCAACACCCAGAAAAGGAACCCCCCCGACATGCCTGACAAGCCCACAGTCCTGTTCACCGGCGGCGCCGGCTTCATCGGGATGCACGTGCTGCCGATGCTGCTCGAGCGTGGCTACCGCGTGCGCATCCTCGACTCGATGACCTACCGCGGCAACCGCGAGCAGGTCGAGGCCATGCTCGGCGATGACGTGGAGCTCGTCGAGAACGATGTGCGTTACGGCGGAGCCGTCCAGCGGGCGATGAAGGGATGTGACTACGCGATCCACTTCGCGACGGTCTCGATCAACAAGTCCGTGGCCGACCCCGACGAATCGGTCGACATCAACATGCGTGGCAACCACAACGTGATCGCTGCCGCAGCCGAGCAGGGCGTGAAGCGCCTCGTGTTCGCCTCGAGCGCCTCGGTCTACGGCGAGCCGGAGTCGCTGCCCATGGCCGAGGACGGGCCGCTGAACCCGCTCACGCCGTACTGCATCGGCAAGTACACAGGGGAGCTGCTCTGCGGCTTCTACGAGCGCCAGGCCGACCTGTCATGGATTGCGCTCCGATTCTTCAATGTGTACGGCCCGGGCCAGAAGACGCAGGCGTACTACACATCGGTCATCAACCACTTCGTCAACCGCATCGTGGCGGGCGAGCCGCCGGTGATCGACGGCAAGGGCGACCAGTCGATGGACTTCGTGCACGTGCACGATGTGGCCGCATCCGCGGTTGCTGCACTAGAGGCCGACCGTTCCAACATGGCAATAAACGTGGGCACAGGGATCCAGACGTCGGTTGCCCGCCTCGCCGAGATCCTGATCGATGCGGTGGGTTCGGACGTGGAGCCGATCTTCAACCCGCGAGACGTTCTGGTGAGCCGCCGTGCCGCCGACATCACCAGGGCGCAGGAAGTGCTCGGGTGGAACCCCACCATCGCGGTCGAGGACGGAATGGCCGAGTTGGTGAAGGAAGCTCTGGGACGGTGACAACCGACCCCACCACGGGGCTGCCCGACAATCCCTTCCACCCCCTCGCATGGATCGTGGGGGAGCCCCAGATTGGCGAGGGAACCTGGATCGGCGCGTTCTGTGTGGTTGACGGCTCCGGCGGCCTCACGATCGGAAGCGGATGTGACCTGTCTGCCGGATCGCAGGTGTACACGCATTCGACTACGAAGCGGTGCGTGTCGGGCAGGGAGTATCCAGAGGTCGACCGCGCTCCCACCACGATCGGCAACCGCGTGTTCATCGGGGCCAACGCAGTGGTCAACATGGGCGTGACAGTGGGTGATGGTGCCGTGATCGGCGCAGGTGCGGTGGTCACGCGCGACGTGGCGGCCGGCACGATCGTGGCGGGTGTGCCTGCGGTGGTCATCGGCCAGGTAGAGGTCGACGGCGGCGACGTGACACTGCGCCACGAAGGGGAGCTGCCCTCGTGAGGATTCTCGTGGTCAACAACTTCTTCCCGCCGAGGGTGGGCGGCAGCTCGCACCTGTCGGAGTCGCTCGCGCACCAGTACGCGCTGGAGGGCCACGAGGTGCTGGTGCTCACCGCAGCGTTCGGCGATGCCCCCGCCGAGGAGGAGTCGGACCGTGGCTACCGGGTGGTGCGCCTGCCTGCGTGGAACCTGCCCAAGTTCGGCCTGTCGATCGACTTCGACATCACGTTCGCATCGAGGCCGTCCAACATCAGGCGGATCTCGAAGCTGCTGGGCGAGTTCCAGCCCGAGATCGTGCACCAGCACGGTCAGTTCCTCGACCTTGCATGGCTCACCGGCCGCTGGGCAGCGCGCCACGACGTCCCCGTGCTGTTGAGCGTGCACACGCGCCTGGAGAACCCCAACCGGCTCTATGCGCTCGCTTTCGCGCTACTCGACTACGGCATCGTGCGGCCGCTGGTCAACTCCTATGACCCGTACATGGTGGTCATGGATCGCAAGATGGACGCGTACATCCGGTCCCGGTACTTCACCCGGGAGCAACGGATGGTCGACATTCCCGTTGGCATCGAGGTCGGGCGCTTCGCACGGCCCGGAGACGGCGGCCGGGTGCGCGAGAAGTGGGATCTCGGTGACAGGCCGGTGGTGATGTCGCTCGGCCATGTGATCCCACTGCGCGACCGGATGCTGCTGGTGGAGTCACTGCCGGGTGTGGTGCGCCAGTTCCCCGACGTGGCTGTGATGGTTGTGGGCAATGTGCACTTCCCCCGTTTCCTCGAGCGGGCCGAGGAACTCGGTGTGCGCGACAACATCATCACGACCGGTGCTGTGCCGAAGGACGAGATCCCTGACTACTTAGCTGCGGCGCAGGTGGAGGCACACGACCTGGAAGGCCTGGGGTTCGGCACAGCGAGCCTGGAGGCGATGGCCGCGGGTGTGCCCGTGGTGGCGGCGGTGCACGTGGACAACTTCCGCGGCATCGAGCTGCGCGACGGCGACAACGTGGTTCTCGTGTCGGAGGGCCGGCCCGCCGAGCTCTCGGGGGCGTTGTCGAAGATCCTCTCCAACCCCGACGCCGCACAGCACGTGGCCGAAGAGGGCCAGAAGCTGATTCACGAGTACTTTACGATCGAGGCCGTGGCTGCAAAGCACCTCGAGGCGTTCGAGCGGATCACCGGCACCTGACCGGCCGGCCGGGGTTCAGTCGGCGCTGGTTGCCTCGGCGTAGCGCTCGAAGGCGCCCTGCAGCCCGTCGGGCGGCACCGGCAACGCGGCGGGTGGGCCGGGCCAGTCGGCGTAGGCGGAGTCGAGCTCCTTCGCGACCGATTCGTTGATGCCGAGGCGCTCCATGCCGACGACGTTGGCGCCCTGAACCCGGCATGGGTTGCCGAACGCCTTGGCAAACGGTGGCACGTTGCGTGTGAGCACGGCACCCATCCCGACCATGGCCCCTTCGCCGACAACCGTGCGCTGGTGGAGAACTGCGGCGAGGCCGAGGTTGGCGCCCTCACCGATGCGGCAGTGGCCACCCATCACCACCGTGCTCGCCATCGTGACGCCGTCGGCGACGTTGCCGTCGTGGCCCACGTAGCAGTTGTTCATCACGTAGCAGTCGCTGCCGATCCTCGTCTGGCCGAAGTGGGGGGCGTGGATAACCACACCGTCACGCAGCACGTTGTTGTCGCCGATCAGCAGTCCGCCATGGTCTGCCGGCTCCTCCCACGCCGCGGGGTGCGGCGCATCTCGCATCTCCGCCGGCGTGCCGATCACCACGTTGGGGCCGATCCAGTTGCCGCTGCCAACGGTTGCCGGGCCGAGGATCACCGCGCCGGGACCGACCACGTTGTCGTCTCCCAGTTCGACACCCGGTCCGATGACTGCGCTCTCGTGGATGCGGTTCACGCTTCCCACGCTACGGGGTCAGAGCCGGTAGAACACCGGCATGCACCACTCGAGCTGGGGGCTGATGAATGGTTCCCGCACCGAGCCCTTGTCGCCCCAGCGGTCGAGCAGCCAGAGCTCGTCCTCACCGGGGTGCAGGCTGCCGCGCGATGCCGACTCGGGATGCTCCAGCACGGCATGTGGTGTGTAGACGACCCGGTAGCCGTACTCGCCGATCCGAAGGCCGAAGTCGACGTCGTTGTAGGCCACGCGGAGGCGCTCTTCCATGCCGCCGACGCCGAGCAACACGGAAGGCCGCACCATCGCACACGCAGCGGTGACCCCCGAGGTGTCGCGCACGAACTGGTCCATGCCCATGTAGCCGCCGAGGTCGATGTTGTAGGCGAGCCCGGCCATGCCCATCACGATCCCCTCGTGTTGGGGCCGATCGCCGCGCATGCCCTCGGGGAACATCAACTTGGCGCCCACCATTCCGACCTCGGGACGCTGGGCGTGCTCCATCATCCGCAACAGCCAGTCGTCGTTGCGGGCCCACGTGTCGTTGTTGAGGATCAACAGCAGGTCGCCGCGGGCGTGGAGCGTTCCGAGGTTTACCTGCCGGGCGAACGAGAACTCGTGGGGGTAGCGCACCACCTGGTGGCCCTCGGCCACGAGCTCGTCCATGTAGGCGAGAGTGGCCGGGTCCTCCGAGTCGTTGTCGACGATCAGCAGCTCGTAGTCGATGCCGCCCGTCGTCTCCCGCACCCGGCTGATGCAGTTGGCGAGCAGATCCACCCGGTCGCGGGTGGGGATCATGATCGTGAGCAGCTCTGAGGTGTCGACGCTGTAGCGGATCCGGTGCGTCGTGTCGTACTCCCCGTCACTAACGGTCGCCGGCTCGAATCGGCGCACGATCGACTCCTCCAGCGCCCTTTGCCCGGCGTGGTGCGCGGCCGGCTTCTCGGATGTGGCGAGGGCGGTGGAGCCGGGGATCATCCGCCACGAGTACAGCGGCTTTGCGATGTGGCCCACCGACGAGCCCCGCTCCGCGATCCGCTCGGTGAGGCGGAGCACGAGGTCGTAGTCCTGGGCACCGTCGAACCCGCGCCGGAACCCACCCACTTCGTCGACCACCTCGGCGCGGGCGCACAGCAGGTGGCACACATAGTTGACGCCGCGCACGAAGTCGGGCGACCAGTCGGGCTTGAAGAACGGCATGCCGAGCTGGCCGTCGAGCAGGATCTTGTCCTCGTCGGAGTACCACATGTCGTATTCGGGGCAGGTGGTGATGTAGCGGGCGCACCAGGCAAGCGCGTCGGGCTTGAGCACGTCGTCGTGGTCGAGCAGCACTATCCAGTCGCCGGCAGCCATGGCGAGGGCGTCGTTGCTGGCGAGCCCGATGCCCTGGTTCCACGGGTTGAACTGCACCAGAATGCGATCGTCGGCTTCCTCCCAGCGGCGCAGCACCTCGTGGTGGGCGTCGGACGGGGAGCCGTCATCCACGATGCACAGCTCCCAGTTGTCGTGCTGCTGGGCCGCCACCGACGCAATGCACTCATCCAGCAGGTCGGGATCGGTGTCGTAGGTGGGCACGAGCACGCTGAAGCGCACTGCCGTCGACTCGGGTGTCTGCGTTGGAGTGGATGCGGGCGGTGCTTCGAGGTGGGTGCGGGCGAACACCCGGTAGCGGGCATCCGCGTCGACGGTGCTCTGGAGGTTGATCGACGTGTCGCGATCGTGGAGCCGGATCGGCAGCATCTCGGCTTCGAGGGCCTCGATGCGGGGGTCGGCCGCAGCAAGGGTGCCCTCGTTGGGCACCACGAGGTACTCGGTGGTTTGGAGCGCTGCTTCGGTGCGTCCCGTGCTGCGGCTGCCCGGTGCTGCGATGATGCCGGCCGAGGCCAGTTCGGCTGCCAGCAGGGCCGACGCCGTGCCGTCGACATCGCTGAGCATGTGTGCCCGTTGCACCTTCACCAGTTCGTCGCGCAGTTCCTCCTCGGCCAGCAGCGCCCGGACCGCGGCAGCCTGGCCATCGGGGTCGTCCGCCACGAACAGCGAAGCCAGTTCACCGAAGTCGAGGCGGGCCATGGCCGGGTCGTCGATTCCCAGTGCGGTGGACGTGGCGACCCAGGGGACCCCTGCGGCTGAGAGCTCGAAGCGCCTTGTGAAGGTGGGGACTCCGTAGGAACGCAGGTCGAGCGCGATCCCGGAGGCTGAGGTCGCATCGGCGGATTCGCGCAGCGCCGCGATTGGGGCGCTGCAGCGCACGTTGTGGCGAAGTCGGGCGACGGTGTCCTCGGGCGTGATCAGCACGCCTTGGTCGATGCCCAACCCCGAGATCACCTGGTCTAGCGCCGGGAGAGCACCTTCGTCGGGCGTTGCCCACTCGTCGGTGAGCCGGGCCGGCATGACCACATGCGCAGCGACATCGCTGCTGCGTGCCGGCTCGGGCAGAGCGGCGGGCGGTACGACCGCGGCACCGAGCGGGACGGTCGCAGCGACTTCGGCCGTGGGAGTCATCACAAGGTCGGCGCGCTCCAACAGCTCCGACTCGATCGCGACCAGGTGCTCGATCTCGGTGTCGATGCCCGGTTGCTCCGCATCTCGCATGGTCGTGCGTCCGAGCAGACGTTCCTGGCTGGGGAGGTGATCGAGATCCACCACCACGGGGCCGGTCCATCCGAGCACCGCTTCGCGGTGCGCACGCGGCAGCAACAGGGAGGTTGTGACGAGGCACGCGCCAGGGCTGTCGAGTCGGGCGAGGCGCCTGGGCACACCCTCGCGGTAGGCGACGTCGACGGTGACCCCCGCCGAGCGCAACGCCGTTGGCGCGCCGCCCTCCGGCAACAACTCGGCCGGCACGAGGGTGATCGCGAACCCGAGGTCTGCCAGCTCGAGGATGCGGCGGAACACCTGTCTGTCGCGTGGGTCGGCCGAGCGCGGGCCGGGGATGCTGCGGTGCAGGACCGCCAGCTCGGTGGCGGTCATTCGGTGCTCAAGTGGGTTGTCATCGGCAGTCGGGTCATGGGGGAGTGGGCCGGTAGGATCGACACCGAAACGGTACCAGCGGCCCTGCTGGCCCCCGTTGACACGACCCCGACGGGGTCGAACACAACACGGCTGGGTGGCCGTGGTCTGGATGGAGTCCGATGTCGAGCAGTGGGATCAGCGAGCCGACCGGAGCCGATGGGCCGTCGGAGCTCGAGGAACTTCGCCTCCGCGTGGCCGCGCAGGATCGCCTGATCGAGGCGATGGTCGACGAGAACGCCGACATCCACGAGCTGCGGCGCCGCAACCACCAACTCGAGCAGTACGTCGGCAAGCTGTTGACCCTGCCGGGTGTGCAGGCCGCACTGAAGGTTCGGCGCAAGGTGCTTCGCCGCCCTGAGCCCGCCGAAGGCTGAACCGCCGGTGACGCTGCCCGTCGCCGACATGTGCCGCAGCCGTGCACCGGTAGCCTTGGAGCCATGTCGCTTAGCTTCGTGATCATCGGCGGTGGCCCCGCTGGCACCCAGGCCGCCACCACCGCGGCCCGCCTCGGGGCCCAGGTGACCCTGATCGAGCGCGACATCGTGGGTGGCGCTGCCCACCTGCTCGACTGCGTGCCATCCAAGGCGATGATCGCCACGGCGGAGGCGCTCGACGACGTGTCGGCTGCGTCGGGAATGGGCCTCTCGGTCACTCCGGCTGCGCTCGACCTCGACGCGCTCCGTTCCCGGATCGACACGATCACCGGGCGGCTGGAGGAACAGGGCCGTTCCCTGCTGGAGAGCCAGGGCGTCGACATCGTGCGCGGCACCGGCCGGCTGGTCGACGCAAACACGGTCGTGGCCGACACGACCGAGGGCGAGCTCAACTTCGAAGCCGACGCCGTGATGGTGAGCACCGGCAGCCGCCCCCGCATCCCCGACTGGGCAGAGCCCGACGGCGACCGGGTGCTCACAACCCGAGACGCCTACCCACCGAAGGAGCTGCCGTCACACCTGGTGGTGGTGGGCTCCGGTGTGACCGGTGTTGAGTTCGTGCACATGTTCTCGAGCCTCGGCTCGGACGTGACCCTGATCGTGAGCCGCCAGCAGGTGCTGCCCGGCAAGGACCCGGAGGTCGCAGCCGTGCTCGAGGACGACTTCCTCGGTCGCGGCGTGCAGCTCTTCAAGGGCGCTCGCGCCGTGGGCGTCGACCGCACAGAGGGCGGCGTGTCGGTTCGCTGCAACGACGGGCGCGTGGCCGAGGGCAGCCATGTACTGCTCGCCATCGGGTCGGTGCCCAACGTGGAGGGTGTGGGCC
Source organism: Actinomycetes bacterium (assembly GCA_024222295.1). Taxonomy (NCBI): domain Bacteria; kingdom Bacillati; phylum Actinomycetota; class Actinomycetes; species Actinomycetes bacterium. The sequence goes on along the minus strand of JAAEPF010000025.1, from coordinate 193,211 downwards.
TCGAGGCAGCCGGTGTGGAGATGGACGGCGACTGGGTGGCCGAGGTCGACCACCACATGCGCACCAACGTGCCGCACATCTACGTGGCCGGCGACGTGTCGGGCAAGCTGCCGCTCAGCTCGGTGGCCTCGATGCAGGGCCGCAAGATCGCCGAGCACGTGATGGGCCTGCACAAGGTCGACCACCGCCACCTCGACTACGAGAAGGCCGCCTCGGCGATCTTCACCGAGCCCGAGATCGCGGATGTGGGCCTCGCCGAGGCCGACGCGTTCGCCGAGGGTCGCAAGGTGAGGGTAACCAAGGTGCCCTTCGCCAGTTCCGCGAAGGCCTTGATCAACAACGACCCCCGGGGGTTCGTGAAGATCATCTCGGACCCCGCGACCGGGGTGGTGCTCGGCGGCTCGATCGTGGGCAGCGCGGCAGCAGAGCTGATCGCAGTGATCGCGGTGGCTGTCACCAACGGCCTCACGGTCAACGACATCGCCGAGTGCATATTCGTGCACCCCGCGTTGTCCGAAGCCCTCACCGAAGCCGCCGAGTAGGCGGGCGTAGGCTCGCCAGTCCGCGGGCTAGGTGGATTCGGCGCGCTCCGACAGCTGGGCCAGCAGCTCGGATGTACGGTTGGCCTGCTCGGTGAGCTCGATGCTCAGCTCGCGTACCGAGTCGCGAACGCCGATCGCGATGTCGTTGGTTGCCTGCGGGTCGACCTGCGAGAGCAGCGACTCGATGTGCTCGACCTGGTGGCTGAGCGCCAGCGTGCGCTGGTTGACCTCGGCCAGCAGGGCCGTGTCATGGGCGGCCTGCTCCTCGAGGCGCAGCACGCGACGATGCACGTCGGGGAGCTGCTTGAGGGCGCCCAATGTCGCCCTGAACCTGTCCTTGAGACCCACGTGCGTACCTCCGTCGCGGTGACGGTCATCACTGTAGGAGGGTTTCCGGCCCTGAGTGGCGCCACTGGTACCGTTGGTTCTCCCCCTACCAGAGGTGTTCTTTGTCCACGCCCGCGCAGGTCTGGCAGTACCGCACGCTGATCGGCAACCTCGCCCAGCGAGACCTGAAATCCCGATACAAGAAGAGCGTTCTCGGGTGGCTGTGGTCGCTGATCAACCCGGCCGTGACCCTTGCGGTGTTCACGGTGGTGTTCGGCGTGTTCCTGCGGGCGGAACCCCCGGTCGCCGGCAATGGTACGACGAGCAGCTTTGCGCTCTACCTGTTCAGCGCCCTGGTGGCCTGGAACTTCTTCTCCGGGACCATCAACACCCTGATCGCCAACTTCGCCTCTGCCGGAGGGCTGCTAACCAGGACCTACTTCCCGCCCGAGTGCCCGATGGTCTCCGGCCTGATGACGACGGCACTGCAGGCAGGTCTGGAGACGCTGATCCTGATGGGTTTCATGGTGCTGGTCGGCAACGTCAGCTGGACCTTCGTCATCGGGCTGCCCGTGCTGATCCTCCTGGCGCTGTTCGCCTACGGCCTGGGCCTCGTCGTGGGCCTCGGGAACATCCGCTTCCGGGACGTCGGCTACCTGGTCGGAATCGGACTGCAGGTCATGTTCTACGCGACCCCGATCGTCTACCCGCTCTCCATCGTGCCCGATGGATGGCAGACGCTCATCCGCCTGAACCCCCTGACGCACTACGCAGACGGCATGCGCAACGCCTTCTACCTCCACTCGATGCCGACCGCGGTGAACTGGTCGGTCATGGTGGGTTCTGCTGTCGCCAGCCTCGTGCTGGGCTGGTGGATCTTCTCGCGCAACGCACCCAAAGTGATCGAGGAGCTGTGAGATGAGCGCGATCATCGTCGACAACGTCTCGAAGAAGTTCAGGTTGCAGACCGACCGCGCCAGCTCGGTGAAGGAACTGGTGACCCGCCGGGACCGCAGTGCCGGAACAGATCAGTTCTGGGCACTCAGGGATGTTTCCCTGGAGATACCCGAAGGCTCGATGTACGCGCTCATCGGTCACAACGGCTGTGGCAAGTCCACGCTGCTGCGGTGCATTGCCGGCATCTACCGCCCCACCGAGGGGCAGGTTTCCGCCACCGGCCGGATCTCGACGTTGCTGGAACTCGGCGCCGGATTCCACCCAGACCTCACCGGCCGCGAGAACGTGTACATGAACGCCACGATCCTGGGCATGAACCGCAAGCAGATCGACAAGGTGTTCGACGACATCGTCGACTTTGCCGGAGTCGGGGAGTTCATCGACTCGCCGGTGAAGATCTACTCCTCGGGCATGTACGTGCGGCTCGGGTTCTCCGTGGCCGTGCACGTCGACCCCGAGATCCTCATCATCGACGAGGTGATTGCGGTCGGCGATGAGCAGTTCATGCGGCGCTGCTTCGAGCACCTGTACGACCTGCGCAAGAAGGGCGTGACCGTGGTCGTGGTGACACACGGCATGGACACGGTCGAGACCATGTGTGACCGGGCGGCCTGGCTCGACCACGGCGAGCTTCAGCTCGAGGGGCCGGCCGCCGAGGTCGCCGGCGCCTACCTGAAGAAGGTGAACGCCGCCGAGCGGGAGGAGCGAGCCGAGGCGCGGGCCGCGGAGGAGTCAGAAGGGGTGAAGGTCGACTTCGACTGGACCCGCGAGGCTGACTTCGGTGAGGAGATCGAGATACGCCAGGTGGCGCTTCTCGGGCCCGGAGACGAGCCCGTGAACACCCTGGAGCCCGGCGAGCGGTTCGCCATCAAGATCGACTACATGGCGCACGAGCGGGTGGAGGAGCCTGTCTTCGGGTACGGCATCCACACCGAATCCGGGGTTCACGTCTCCGGGTCCAACACGAAGTTGGATGGCACGTCCACCGGCACGCTGGAAGGGCCGGGATCGGTGCTCCTGGAGCTGGGGCAGCTGCGGCTGCTCCCCGGTAAGTACGAGTTCACCATCGCGGTCAACGACCGATGGGTTCAGCACGTGTACGACCGCCACGTGCGACGCTATGTGCTGACCGTCCACCGAGGTGAGGACGCCGTCGGTGCCGGACTGGTCGAGCTGGACGCAACCTGGAGCCTTCCGGAGGAACGATGACTGCAACGGGATTGGTAGGGCGGCTCAAGCAGATTCCGGGGCTCACCAGGCTCGGGCTGCTTCTGCGCCGGGTACTACTGCGGATCGAGGGCACGGGTCCTAGGCTCGCCCAGGTCGAACAGGCCGTCGCGGACATACATCCCGCCACGGTCGACAACAGCGTCCGGTTGAACCGCCTCGAGAAGCACATGCCGGCGGTGCTCAATGCGATCACCTCGTTCTCGGGAGCTGCGAGGCGCCTCGAGCGCCACATGGCCGAGGCCCAGCAGCAGGTGCGCGAGGTGTGGGCCGGCGAGGCGGAGCGGTCAGAGGCACTGGGTCGCACGTGGCACACCCAGACCGAGCACGCGAAGTCGATCAACGACCTCTGGCAGCGCATGGAGACGATCCGCCACGAGCTGATGGTGGAGCTGCGCTACGGCGACTCACGCGGGGCGGCGCCGGCGGTGGAGGCGAAGATCATCGATGCCGCGAAGGTCGACTCCGCGCGCGCCGAGGGGTTGCGGGTCAACCTCGGCTGCGGCCACCTGCCGCTCGACGGGTACGTCAACGCCGACATGCGCGACCTGCCCGGCGTGGACGTGATCGCCACCGCCACCGAGCTACCGTTCGGCGAGGGTGAACTGGTCGAGCTGTTCAGCGCCCACCTCGTGGAGCACTTCCCGCAGGAGCAACTCCAGCGCGAGATACTCCCGTACTGGATCTCGCTGCTGGGGCCGGACGGAGTGCTGCGGATGGTCGTGCCCGACGCCGCCTCGATGCTCGCGGCGTTCTCCGAGGGCGACATCCCCTGGGAACAGCTGCGGCGTGTGCTGTACGGGGACCAGGAGTACGAGGGGGACTTCCACTTCAACATGTACTCCTCTGAGACCCTGGCGGGTCTGCTCGCAGAAGCAGGGCTGACTGACGTCGAGGTGGAGGCCGAGGGCCGCGAGAACGGCGACGCGCTCGAGATGCAGTTGGTCGCCCGAAGGGCCAAGTGACCGGCAGTCCCATGCGTCGCGCGTTCTCGGTTGTGGTGTGCACCCTCGACCGCGCCGAGTCCCTCGAGCAACTCCTCGTGGCACTGCGCCAGCAGACGCACCCCTGTTTCGAGGTGGTCGTCGTGGCGGGGCCCTGCACCGACTCGACCGACGCGGTCCTCGAGCGCCATGCCAGCGAGATCAAGGCTGTGCGCAACCCCGAGGCCAATCTCTCGCGCAGCAGGAACCTTGGGGCCGCCGCCGCAGCCGGCGAGGTCGTGGCGTTCATTGACGACGACGGGATACCCGAGGCCACCTGGCTCGACGAACTGGACGCCGCCTACGCGGACGACGAGGTCGCTGGTGTCGGCGGGGTCGTTCGGGACCACACGGGCTACGCCTTCCAGTGCCGTTTCAACAGCGCAGACCGCCTGGGCCGATCCGACTCGACGTCGGAGGTGCCGCTCGATGACCTGTGCTTCCCCGGCACCTGGCAGTTCCCGTACCTGATCGGCACGAACTCGAGTTTCAGGCGTGACCGGCTCGTGGAGGTCGGCGGCTTCGATGAGGAGATCGAGTTCTACCTCGACGAGACCGACGTGTGCCTCCGTCTCATCGATGCCGGCTACGTGCTGCGCCAGCTGGACGGTGCCGAGGTCCACCACAAGTTCATGCCCAGCTCCCGGCGTACCTCCGACCGCGTGACCGTCGACCTGTTCGCGGTCGTGAAGAACAAGATCTACTTCTCACTGGTCAACGGGCTCGGCGAGACACCCGCGGACCAGCTGATGGCCGACAACTCGCGGTTCGCAGCCGAGCTCCGCGAGGACCTGTTGGCCCACGGTGACGCCGGGCGGATCTCCGACGGAGAACTCGAGTTCGGGCTCACGCGCCTGGAGGAGGCATGGCCGGCCGGGCTGGAGGTCGGCTACCGCGGTCGGGTCTCCATGCTGGAGGACTCCGACCCGTCGGAGCCGACCCTGCTGCCGTTCCCGACCATTGCGGCACCGGCCGGTGGACGGCGGCACGCGGTGTTTGTGTCGCAGTCGCTGCCACCCGACGACACCGGGGGAATCGGCAGGTACATGCTCGACACCGCGCGGGAGCTGGCCCGCAGGGGTCACGAGGTCAGGATCGTGACCACCGGTCACGGCCACAACACGGTTGACCTGGAGGAGGGAGTCTGGATCCACCGGGTCACCAAGGCACCCGACGCTCCGGACCGACCCGATGGTGTGCCCGCACGGATCTGGGGGAACGCATCGTCGGTGGCAGGGGAGGTCAACCGCATCCACGGCCGCAGGCCGGTGGACGCCGTGCTCGGAGCGATGTGGGACGTGGAGACACTGCGGCTGCTCGATGGCGAGGTGCCCGTGGTCACCACCCTCGTGACCACCCTGGGGATCACGCTGCCGACGAAGCCGGAATGGACCTCCGACCCGGCGTTTATGTCGGACTTCGTGGAACCCTTGCTGGCGCTGGAGCGGCAGGTGATCGAGCGCAGCGATCTCGTGCACGCGATCTCTGACGCGGTGCTCGAGGAGACCATCTCGGTCTCCGGGGCGGGGTTCGATCCGGGTCGGGCCGTCGTCAGCCCTCTCGGAGTGCCGGACCACCTCGGCCCTCCGTCGACCAGCGCGGACTCCGCGCCGGTCGTGCTGTTCGTCGGGCGCCTCGAGAAGCGCAAGGGCATCGACCTCCTGCTGGACGCGGCACCGCAGATCCTGTCCGCCGACGAACGGGCCAGGTTGGTGATAGTCGGCCGGGATGACATTCCCGGCGAGTCGGGCCGGCCACCACGGTTGGACTTCGAGGACGCCCACGGCGACGCGGATTGGGCCGGGAGGGTCGAGTTCTGCGGAATGGTCGACGACGACGAGCTCTGGGCCGCCTACCGGGATTGCACCGTGTTCGTGGCGCCGTCTCGATTCGAGTCGTTCGGCCTCGTGTACGTCGAGGCAATGATGGCCGGCCGCCCCGTGGTGGCCCTCGACAGTGGGGCAGCCCGCGAGGTGGTTGTGGATGGCGCCACGGGACGCCTCGTCGCTGCAGACCCGGCTGACCTGGCTTCCGCCGTGATCGAGCTCTGCGCCGATCGAGGTACTGCAGAAGCGATGGGCCGGGCCGGACGGGACCGCTACGAGCAGCACTATTCGGTCGGAGCGATGGCCGACTCGTTCGAGTCGCTCCTCGGCGAGGTGGCGGGGAGGCAGTCGTGAAGGTCGCGATCGTCACCGGCCTGTGCATCGAACTCGATGCGATATCGGATTCGGTGGTTGCGCAGCGATCGGTGCTCGTGGACGCCGGTCACGAGGTCATGGTGTTCGCCCAGGGGGGTGGTGCGCTGCCGGCCGGGGCCATCGTGGAGACGGCCGATCCATGGTGGATGGGCGCGCATCCGGACTACGCGGGTGCCGACCTGGTGATCTTCCACCACGGAATCCACTATGACCTGTTCAACGCCCTGCAGCTCCGCCACGACCACGCGGTGGTCGTGGTGCACTTCCACAACATCACGCCGCCTGCGCTGCTGTCCGGCGCGGCGGCACGGGCAGCATCAGAAGGTTTGGACCAGCTCGCCGCCGCGGCAATGGCCAACCTCGCGTGGTGCGACTCGCAGCACAACGCAGATGTACTGGCGATGCACGCCGCCGTCGGTCTGGCGGACACGCGCGTCGTGCCGCTGCTGGTCGGGGGAGTCGACGGACCCGGTCTCGGTGGGGCATCCCCGCGCTCGGGCGTCCTGTCGGTCGGCCGGTTGGTGCGGGCCAAGTGCCACGCAGACGTGATCCGCGCGTACGCGTCCCTTGGCGAGCAGGTACGGGCACGCAACCCCCTGACGATCATCGGGCGCCGGACTGAATCCGAGCCCGGCCATCCATCTGAACTGCTGTCCCTCGGCGAGTCCGTCGGCATCGCCGACCAGCTAAGGCTGCTGGTCGACGTGCCGGCGAAGGCGCGTGATGGTGCGTACGCCGAGAATGCCGTCTTCGTCATCGCCTCACACCACGAGGGCTTCTGTGTTCCCGTCATCGAGGCACTGGCCGGTGGATGCCAGGTCGTCGCCACCGACGCGGGCGCACTGCCCGACACGGTGGCCGGCCTTGGTGCCGTGGTTCCGGTCGGCGATCTGGATGCCTTGTCCGGTGCGATGGAGGGAGCGCTCGCAGGGGCCGGCGACCCCGATGCCGGGGCCGTCGAGGCGTACGTGCGAACATTCGGGCAGGACGCATTCCGCAAGCGTGTGCTTCTCGAAGCGACCAACGCCGTTCACCGTGGGAGGGGCAGGAACATGGCCGAGCTCGAACACGACCGAAGCCGGTTCGCGCCCAAGCAGAAGCGCCTGCTGGAGATGCTTGCGTGTCCGGCCTGCTCGGGCGGTCTGGCGGTGCAGGGCGAACTCCAGGTCGACGGAGCGGTGGCGGCGGCCGACCTCGTGTGCGCGGTGCATGGTCGCGTCGGCGTGATCGAGGACTTCCGTCCCGGGTTCCTGCCGCGCAACCTCGAAGCGGGCGACCCGGTGGTCGGGGGAGAGCTGGAACAGGCGGTCGACCTGGATGCCGACGCCGTATGGAACGGTGCGTGGTCGCCCGTGCCCGAAGGCCGCCGTGCAGAGGGAACCGGTGATGACTGGTTCGCCTTCGAGTGCGGTGCGGGGGGCTTCGAGATCACGTTCCTGGGCCACGAGTGGAGTGGCACCGCACTGGTGGAGGTGGAGGGAGGCGAGCAGCACGAGGTCGACCTGTACCGATCGCCCCCCGAGCCCGTGCAGGTGGGCATCAGCGGTCTCGGTGATGGCACCCACCGGGCATGCGTCACCGCGCTCGGGGGCTCGTCGGGCCCATCGCAGGGCGCGCAGGTGGTCGTGCGGTCCGCGCGCAGGGCGGTACCGATTGCGCAGCTCCGCCCGCCGGGAGTGGGTGCGGTCAACAGGGGCAACCCGTACCCCGGGCGGTTTCCACAGCTGGTCGCCGAGATGCCGGTGGATGGCGTGGCACTCGACTGCGGTGGTGGCGACCGCCGCTACGGCGACGACCGTGTCTACAACCTCGAGTACATGGACTACGAGCTGCCCGACCTCTATGGCGACGGTCTCGCCCTCCCCTTCGCCGACGACTCCTTCGACCTGGTGCAGAGCCAGGCGGTGCTCGAGCACGTGCCAGACCCCCAACGCGCCGTCGACGAGATCGTCCGGATACTCAAGCCAGGTGGACTCGCGTACTTCGAAGTGGCGTTCATGCAGCCCCTGCACGCGGTGCCGTCGCACTACATGAACGTCACGCCCCACGGAATAGAACACCTGTGCCGGGATCTGGAGGTGGTCGACAAGGGTGAGTTCGGCGGGCTGGCCGAGACCATCGGTTGGATCGGCGGACTCGTCGATGCCGAGTCCAGGCTCGGACCTGGGCGGTTTGCCGAAGTCATCTCCGCTCTCGACGATCTCGACCGGTCGTTGTCCGCCGACGAACTCCGCATGGCTGCCAGCGCCGTCTACCTCCTGGGGCGAAAGCCCTGAGAGGATGTGGGCCATGACCAGCGCCACCACCCAAGCGAAGAGGCTCGTGCGCAGGGCCTTGGACAAGGCCGTTCACCCCTACCTGGTTGATCTGGCGGACCGCATCGACCGGGTGGGTCAGCCTGCCCCTGTCGGCGACACGGGCGCTGGGACAAGCGACGAGAGCAACGCGCCATCCGTGGTGTTCCACCACACGCTGCACGAGTTGCGGACCATGGAGCTCGAACGAGTCCGCAAGGGCGCCCGGACCGCGGTGAGTGTCGGCGCATCGGGCCGCTGGTACTTCGACTGGTTCGAGAGGCACTACGGCGAACTCGACTCGCACGTCGGTGTCGAGGCATTTGAGCCGAAGCCCGAGGATCTTCCCGATTACGTCACCTGGGTGGAGTCCACCGCCGACCGGTTCGAGGGGGTTGGGGACAACACGGTGGACCTCGTGTTCGCCGGCCAGACCACGGAGCACCTGTGGGCGCAGGAACTGGCCGACTTCCTCCTCGAGAGCGCCAGGGTGCTGCATCCTGGTGGCCAGTTGGTCGCAGACAGCCCGAACAGGCTGGTGACCGAGCACCTGCACTGGAGCCACGGTGGGCACACGGTGGAGTTGTCCGCAGCGGAGTTCACCGAACTTCTGCGGCTCGCTGGATTCGAGCCGACTCGCGTGAGCGGTGATTGGCTGACCCGCTATGACGGTCGTGTTTGGGAACTGGAGGAGGGACTCGACCAGCCCGCCGCCCTGACTCGCCGTATCGCAGGTTCGTCGGCTGATCCTGATGACTGCTTCATCTGGTGGATCGACGCAGAACGAACCAGCCGCGACCCGGACGAAGCCGCCCTCAGGAAACGGGTGGCAGATGTGTTCGACTCACACTGGAACACCCGGATCAGCCGGGGCATGTGGCCCGGACCCGGCAGTCCGGGCCCGCATCTGGGAGGTGGCCACACCGACTGGGTCTCGTCCCTGCCGATCATGTTGCATTCGGGGCATTGGGTCCTGACGGTGCGATCGGAGGGAAGCCCGTCTCAGGACATGAGAAAAGTTGTGGCGCGTTTGTTGGCACCGGGGAACGTGGTGCTGGAGGAGAAGTCACCCGCCTCGGTCGACGACGCGTCCGCGTCGTTCGAGTTCGAACTGGACCAGCTCTGGATGGCGATCGCGGTCCAGCTCCGGGCCGTGGATGTCGAGCATCCGGTACAGCTGGAGATGCCGGTCGACCTGAGATGTGACGGGGTTGAGTAGCGGAGCGGGCGAGCAGGTGGTCCGCAGGCCCCAGCACCCTGCGGCGAAGCTCGACCCCTGGTCACGAGCCCGGTCATGGGTACGCAGCGAGTACGGAGTCCGGGTGTTCGCCTGGCTGCTGATCGCGCTCCCGATGCTCCTGTGGGCGGCTGCGCTGTGGCCCGCCGTCATGGTGGCCGACTCGGTGGACACCTGGAACCAAGCCGCAGCAGGTCCGGTCGTGGACTGGCACTCTCCGGTCTACACATATCTCCAGCGCGCCGCATACCTGTCGGTCGGATCTCCAGCCGCGGTCGTGCTGCTGCAGATCCTGGGATTGTCCTATGCGATCAGGAGAGTGCTCGGCGTGGTGGTGTCGATCGGTGTGCGGCCGCTGCTCGCATACGGCTTCGGAGCGGGCGTGGCCATCCTCCCGCCGGTCGGCGCCTTCCCCTCACACCTGATCAAGGACGTCCCCTACGCCATCGGCTTCTTGCTGGCGCTCGCATTCATCGCGGACCTGGCAGCGAAGCGCTGTGGGCTGATTCCGGAGGGGACCACCCGGAGATCGGCTCTGGTTCTCTTCGCGTTGGGTCTGACGTTTCTTCTGCTTATGCGGGTCAACGGGCCAATCGCCGCTGCCGGGTTCGGCGTGGCGGCAGTCCTGTTGGCGAGACAGCGCCTGCGTGTGGTCGTGGCCTGCGTGGCCTCGCTGGCTGCATACCTGTTCGTGACGCTGTTCGTGTACCCGGCCGCCGGCGTGGTGGATGCCCCTCCGAACGTGAGCGCGGGCATCTATGTCATCGGGCTCAGTGCCGCATACCAGCAGGAGCCGGAATTGGTGGCGGAGAGCGCAGTGGACGACCTCGAGCTCTGGGCGACACAAGAGGAGTACGAGGAGCAGTTCAACTGCCATTGGGCCGGTACACCTTTTCAATCCCGCTTCTACACCCCGATGCCGGTCTCCCCCGACGACCTCAGCGATGCATGGCGCGAGGTCCTGTTCGCAGACCCCCTGCTTCTAGTCGGCACCCATCTCTGTGCGGCATCGCCGGCCTGGAACCCGATCGCGTCGCCAGAGGAGAGAATTAGGTACCAGACGCTGTGGGACGTGGTCGTGGAGAACCCCCAGGGCGTGGTTTCCGATCCGTTCTCTGACAGATTGGGCGCCGCTGCCCGGAACGTGCTCGCATTCGTGGGGCTGACGAACGAGGAATCAAGGGCCTGGAATCCGGTTGTGAGCCAGTTCCTTCTCTGGAGGGCCTCAACCTGGATGTACGTGCTGGCAGGTTTGGTGACGGCGGGGGTGGTTCGTTTCCGAAGGTGGTGGGGGCTCGCACTGCTGGTGCCTCTGGCGGCGCAGGCCGTCTCGGTCATCGCCCTTGCCGGACCGCACTATCGCTACACGGCGCCGGTCTGGATCGGGTCGGTTCTCCTGATCCCCTTGGGCTGGAAGCTGGCCATCGCTGGTTCCGGGGTCGCCGAACCCCGGTTGGCTGAAGCCGGCACACCTCCCTGATCCGGCAGGCCGATCCCTGTGTGCCGCCCCCGTGCGGCCTTCGATGGGTTCCTCGCCCACGCGCGGTTTGGTGGAGAATGGATTCGTGAAGGCGGTTGCAGAGGATGCCGAAGCCACATCGGAAGCAGATGAGGACGAGGCGCTCCACCACGGATCCGCCAGAGCGGTCTTGATCTGGTTCAGGAGTGCCAACGGGCAGCGGTTCCTCGGCTGGCTCGCAATACTCATTCCGCTCCTGGTGTGGGCCGCCGCGATGTGGCCGGCGGTGATGGTCGCCGACTCGAAGGACTCCTGGAACCAGGCCGTGGTCGGTCCGGTGAACGAGTGGCACAAGCCGACCTACACCTACGTCCAGAGGCTGTCGCACGTGCTGGTGGGCTCACCCTGGGGCGTCACGGTCCTCCAGTGCGGCCTGATGGCATGGGCCGTTCGACGTCTGCTCGATGTTGCAGTGCTGGTCGGAGCACGCAGATGGCTTCTCTATGGGTTCGGTGCCTTCGTTGCACTCACCCCACCCGTCGGCGCCTTCACCGTGCAGCTGATCAAGGACGTGCCCTACGCCATTGCCTTCCTGGTAGTGATGGAGTTCGTGGGCAAGGAGGTGGCCGCCAGGTATCTGCACCGATCCGCCCAGCAGGATCACATGATTCGTCGAACGATCCTGTTGTTCCTCGGATTGGCCGGACTGGCACTCATGCGCCAGAACGGTTCGCTGGTGCTGGTCGGTTCGGCGGTGGCCGCAGTCTTCGTGTCACGCCACTGGCGTCTCGCCGCTGCTGCGGGGTTCTCAGCACTGGTCCTGTCGATCACCCTTTCCTCTCTCGTGTACCCCGCTGTCGGGGTGGTCGAGTCACCGCAAAGGAGCAGCAGTGCGCCCTTCGGCCTGGCTGTGAGGACCTTGTTCGCAGATCGCCCAGAAGACGTCCCCGAGTATGTAGTTCCCAGCCTGGAACTTCACGGGAGCCAAGCTGAGTATGCCGAGCTGTACAACTGCCACTGGGCGGGAAGCGAGTTCCAGCCTCGGCTCTATCAGCCCAAGCCTGTCGACCGGAGCGCCATCAGGCGCGCGTGGTTCGAGGCATTCCGGGACGACCCCTTGTTCATCACTGGAGCGCACCTGTGTGCAGCCTCTCCGGCATGGAATCCGATCGCGACTGAAGAGGAACAGGCCTACTACCAGACGGTGTGGGACGTTGTCGTCGAGAACCCGCAGGGATTGGTCAGCGACCCGCTCTCGGACCTGCTCGGTGACTACGCACGAAGGTTGCTGAGATTCGTGGGGCTCACCAATCACTCGGACAAAGCCTGGAACCCCGTGGTCTCGCAGTTGGTGCTGTGGCGGGCCCCTACGTACGTGTACCTTCTCGCTGCGGGACTGCTCGTGGCGGGGATCAGGTACGGCCGGTGGAGGGCACTCTGGTTGCTCGTGCCCTTCGTGGCTCAGGCGGCATCGGTGATCATCCTAGGTGGACCGCACTACAGGTATATGGCTCCCGCGTGGATCGGTTCAGTACTTCTGCTGCCACTGGCATGGAAGCTGTCGACGCGCGGTCGCCTTGGACAGCGGATCATTCAGACGGACCCTGGAGCAGGGACTGGCCAGCACGACGCGTCTGCGTGCCGAGGCGGTCACTCGCAGCGACGCCTGACCTCAACCCAGTAGGAGTCGTCGCCGAAACGGTCGACGAGGCAGAACTCCGCACGTAGCTGGTTGAGCGCATCTGTGTCCGCCTCGGGCGCAGCTGGAGTGTCGCTACGCCCGCTCCCTTTGGAGTTGATCACGATGAGGTCTGCCGAGGCGGGATGGCCCAGGCTCAGCAGGAAGGGGTGGTACCTCACGTTCGGCAGGTCGAGCAGTGGAGAGTAGGACTCTGCGATCACGGTCTCGTCCGGCGGAAGCGTCTCCTCCAGGTACCGCCTGGCGTCGGCACGGTCATCCCCATAGAGACCGTCGGACCAACGTATCCAGCCGGGAACGAGGGAGAGAGTTGCGGCGGTCAGCAGGACGCCGGCGGTCATCGTTCTTCGGTGCGACCACGACGACCTTGCGAGGAGGACAGTGGCGCCCACCACGGCCAGCGACACCATTGGAGCGACGAGCGGAAGCAGGTTGCGCTCGAATCGCACGCTTGCAAGCGACACCAGAACGAAGTACAGCAGTGCGAAGGTCAGCAACGGTGCGCTCCGCCGGACCGGGAAGCCCGTCACGAACACCGCTGCAGAACCGAGCGCGAAGAGACCTAGTCCCCAGACCAGCTGCGAGGAGTTGAACGCGAGTACGGCTCCTTCAGCGCCGAAGTGGCCGGATTCGTAGTGGCTTCGGATCCCCTCGAGGCCGGATGAGAAGTCCTCCCAGCGAAAGATCACGCCAGGCGTCGTTGCCAGGAACGCCACTGCCGCCGCCAGGCACACCGAAACTGCCAGTCGTGCGCGGGTTCGCCATGGCTCGGGCACCAGTGCCACTGCGACGAGGACTCCGATCACGACGACAGCGGTGTTGTACTTGGACCCGACGGCCAGTCCGGCAAGAAGCCCGGATGAGATCAGGAGCTGCCAGGTTCGCCGTCGGTACCAGAGGACAGCGCAGGTCAGAGCCGCCATGGTTGCCGACGATGCCAGCATGTCGGGGGTGTACAGGACGGAATGCCGGACGTACATGGGCGACAGCCAGACGGCCAGCGCTCCCACAGCCCCCGCAGTCTCGCTGGAGGTCAGGCTTCGGATCGCGAATCCCGCAGCTGCGGCAGCTGCAATGCCGGCCAGGAACGAGATCAACCTGAGCGCGACCATCGCCCTCTGGTGGTCCGTCCGCGAGACCCCCATCGTCTTCGAGTCGACCATTCGCTCCGATTCGTCCGCGCCCGAGACCTTCAGCACTGCGGCGCCCATGATGAACAGCGCCGAAGGATACGTGTACCAGTCCGTGAGGAGGCTCGACCGACGTGCCATGTCGTGCGCGACGTTGGCCGTGATGGGCTCGTCAGGATGGCTGACGTTCGGCAGTTCTCCCGAGGTCAGGGCCGGCAGTCGGATGACCACTGCAACGAGAAAGACCCCGCCGAGCACGATCCTTATGGTCCGAGAGGCTCGGCGGTGTCCTGTGTCGGACGGCACCGCGTCGCCTTCTCTTCCAGCGACTTGGGTGCGCGATCGGATGCCCAGCACGAACCGACGGTAGCCCAGCGGCAAGGATCTGTGAGAACGACCGCGCGGGTGCTCAGACCCGCTGTACGAACACCCTGGGATGATCGGCTGCCGCCTCGCCGGCGGTCACACCTGATCCTGGTCGCGTGATCGGCCCACGGATGGCCAGGTCCGGGTCGCCGGACTCCTTACCAGATGAAGAACTGAAGGCCAGCCGGAGACCAGAACTCCTCGTCGCTGTCCATGTACCGGGATGGGCGGCGCTCCACGGTCGGTTCGAGTCGGCTCTCGGCGACGATCGTGTCGGTCACGTGCAGCGGTTGGCCCAGCAAGCTGGTCAGCTTGTCGGCTTCCTCCGCACGGATGGTCACGACCGCCAGGTCCCGTCCGACCGCACGTGTGGACGCCTCGATCTGCTCTAGCGCCGACGCGGTCAGCTGAGGTACCGCCAGTCGGGCCGCGGGCAGGCCACACCAGCTCCTGATCGCCTGGGGGAGCGCCTGACCTTCGAAATCCCCGACGACGACAACCGAGGAGTTCCCGGGAAGTCGATCACACAGGGCGACCAGCCCGAGGTCGAAGCCGTGTTGTTCGCGCATCAGCCAGACCGGCATCGTCGGCAGCGCCGCGGAAGTCACGATCGCCAGGGTCGCGGCGACGACGATCGGCCGCCGCCAGTGATCCGCGAGCTTCGCCGTGGCGTACACCACGGCGAAGACCGCGAAGAGGACGAGCCCCGGGAGGATCACCGGCAGGAAACGCCTCATGACCCAGATGTGATCCGGTGTGTTCCTCGGGCCCCACCAGTACACAGCCCCCGTGCCCAGTACGAAGAGGGCAGCGAGTGCTCCGTCGGTGGGCACCCTCGTGGTCCAGATGAGGCCGACCAGAAGGGCCAGGCCGACGATCGCTAGCAACAGCGTGAACGCGCCGAGGTACCAGGCCATCCACTCCATGGTTTGCTCCGAGTAGCGCCGGAACAGGTCGCGTTCGAGCCCCTCCGCCACCTGGAGATCTCCGATGAGACCCCATATCTGTGTCCCGCCCCGCACTTCCTGGAGTCGAGGTCGGACCAGCCAGGCAGCCAGCATCATCATGGCGACCGCGCCACCGCAGGTCGCACCTGCCACTCGTCGTGCCTTCGCGCTGATGGAACGCGAAGTTGCCAGTCGCGGACCGAGGATCGCTGCTGCGATGCCCACGACAGCGGCTGCGGCGAGCAAGGCCATCGACTGCAGGAGCTGCGAACGCAGACTGTCCGGGTACCCGCCCGAGAACCCCAACACGTCAATGGCGGCGAAGCCGGCCACCACAGTTGCGCCCCCAGCCGCGAGTCCAGCGTTGCGGCGTTTGTCGGCAAGGTGTTCGGGTCGGGTGAAGAGCACCGCCGCGCCACATGCAACGAACAGGAGCGCAACCAGGATATAGCCGTCGACGCGCGCAAGTGCCGTGGCTCCGATCAGCGCCCCACCGAGTACCGACGCCGGGCGGGATCGGAGCTCTGACGCGACGGACAGGGCAAGGAT
Source organism: Actinomycetes bacterium (assembly GCA_024222295.1). Classification (NCBI taxonomy): domain Bacteria; kingdom Bacillati; phylum Actinomycetota; class Actinomycetes; species Actinomycetes bacterium. The sequence continues at coordinate 177,293 of JAAEPF010000025.1, read as the reverse complement.
GCCCGACCACACGAACAGCATGGCGAACGGCTCGGAGAATAGATCTCTGGCCACGTACACGAACGGCATGCAGGCGGCGACGGCCGCCACCACTGCCGCGCTCGCCAGCGGTGCACCGGTGAATCGCACAGCGACCGCATACACCGACAGGAGGGCAGCGGCCGCCACGAGAGCCCCGGTGGCGAACAGCAGGCGGTCGCCTCCGATCTCGGCGCCCATCGCTGCCATCGCAGACGGGAGGTGCATGAACTGGAACTCGAGGTCCCCGGAATCGACTTGGTAGACCGCAGCACTCGAGAGTTCGATCCCCTCTGCATCGCCGAATCCCGCCGCAGGATCCCTGACGGTCAGGGTGCCTGCCTGTTCGATCCACTTCGCAGTTGCCACGTAGCTGCCCGGGTCTCGGTCGATCAGCACGTGGTTGGAAGACGCGTAGCTACTCCATGCAGCGGCCAAGATGGCGACCAGGACCGCAATGCCGGCACCCACATGAGCCGTGGTCGACGCCCTACCTCCCGCCGGGGATCGGCCGGCGACTGCCCGGAACGCAGCCAGTGCCGCAAGCGCCCCGACCGAGGTCGAGAGCAGCGCTGCCCCGAGACCTCCCAGCGCTCCTACCATTGCCAGCAGCAATCGCGATGAACCCGCAGCAGCTACGAACGATCCTGCGGCCACCGCCAGACCGGTCATCCAACTCGGCGGATGGTCAGACGATCTCTTTGACCTCTCGAACCATCCCGAGGTTCCGGCGTGCAAGATCTACTCCGTGGCGGTCGGCATGGTCGTTCGGGTGCCGACCATAGATGACCGTTCGCCTACGATCACTGTCGTCCATGAAACTGATCATCCAGATCCCCTGCTACAACGAGGAAGAGACGCTTCCGGCAACACTGGCGGACCTTCCGCGTGAGGCGCACGGTTTCGACTGCGTTGAGTGGTTGGTCATCGACGACGGGTCGAGTGACCGCACGGCCGAGGTCGCCGAGGCCAATGGCGTCGACCACATCGTGCAGGTCCCGGAGAACCGTGGACTTGCACACGCCTTCCTCACAGGCCTCGACGCCGGGCTGCGACTCGGCGCGGACGTGATCGTCAACACCGACGCCGACAACCAGTACCAGGGCGGCTGCATTGCGGATCTGGTCGCTCCGGTCGCGGCCGGCGAGGCCGACATGGTGGTCGGCGAACGCCCGATCGAGGCTGTGGACGACTTCTCCCCGATGAAGAAGCGCCTGCAGCGTTCCGGCAGCTGGGTGGTTCGAAAGCTCTCCTCCACCGAGGTGCGCGACGCGGCGTCCGGGTTCAGGGCCTTCGACCGCGAGGCTGCGATCAGGCTCCAGGTGTACGGCAAGTACAGCTACACGATGGAGACGATCGTGCAGGCGGGCTGGGAGGGGCTCCGCGTCGTGTCGGTGCCCATTCGGGTGAACGCGAAGACCCGAGACTCCCGCCTGGTCAAGTCGATCCCGCAGTACATCTGGCGCTCGGCATCGACGATCGTACGGACCTTCGCCCTGTACAAGCCGTTCAGGTTCTTCTTCCTGGCCGGGCTGTTGCCGTTCCTGATCAGCCTTGCGCTCGTCGGCCGCTGGTTCTACCTGCAGTGGTTCACCGACGATGTGGCCAGCCGCGTGCCTTCCCTGGTTGCCGCTGCTGTCTTCCTTTTGCTCACCGCACAGATCTGGGTGGTCGGCTTCCTGGCCGACCTGCTGGCCGCCAACCGTCGCATGACGGCGGAGATCCTCCACGAGCAGCGCAGGGCTGCCCTCGATGCCTCGGGCATCCCACCCAACTGAGCCATGGGAAGTGGCAACAAGCAGCTGTCCGTAGTCCTGTTCGGTTCCTACGACGCCGGGCTGCATCCGCGCGTGGCGGTGCTTCGTGACGGACTCGAGGCCAACGGTAAGGATGTGCGCGAACTCAACGCTCCGCTCGGACTGACGACGGCGGACAAGGTCGCAGCGGCGAGTTCGGCCCGCCGCGCGATCGGCTTCCTGCTGGCGACGGCACGCAGTTGGATGAAGCTGATCCGGCACCGTAGAGGCATTGGGCGCCCGGATGTGGTCGTCGTGGGCTACCTCGGACACCTGGACGTACACCTGGCGGCCTTGCTTTTCCCGCGTAGCGTGGTCGTGCTCGACTACCTGGTGGGCCTTTCGGACACCATGCGTGACCGTGGGCTGGGAAGGAGCTGGCTCCAACGACTGCTCGGGGCCGCCGATCGAGCCGCCACCGCGCGGGCGGATTTGGTGGTCGTCGACACCAGCCACCACCGTGAGACACTCCCGGCCGCTGCTCGCCACAAGGCTGTGGTGGTGCCGGTCGGCGCCACTTCCGAGTGGGCGCCCATCGAGCCCGTGTACCGTTCCGGCGCGCTGCGTGTGGTGTTCTTCGGTCTCTACACGCCGCTGCAGGGTGCCCCGGTGATCGGCAAGGCGATCTCCCTTCTCGCCGGACGAGACGACATCCGGTTCACGATGGTCGGCTCCGGACAGGACCTGGACAGGACCAAACAGGCGGCTTCAGGCTCTCCGAACGTCGAGTGGCTCGATTGGGTCGACTCCAGGGAACTCCCCGCGCTCGTGGCAGGCCACGACGTGTGCCTCGGCATCTTCGACACCGGCGACAAGGCCATGCGGGTGGTGCCCACGAAGGTGTACCAAGGCTTGGCTGCGGGCTGCGCCGTCGTCACGGGTGACACGCCAGCGGCTCGATCCGACCTGGACGGGGCTGCGGTTCTCGTGGAGCCCGGAAACCCCGAAGCGCTGGCCGACACGCTTGCCGACCTCTGCGACGATCACGAGGCCCTCGTAGCAGCACGGGCGGCTGCTGAGACTCGGTCGGCACGGTTCGCGCCGGCCCCGGCAACCAAGATCCTGGCGTACCGGCTGGGCGAGTTGGTGCCAGGCAGTTCAGAACCCGTCGAGCCCCTCACGAGCTGATGTTCGCAGCCATTAGATTCGGTCTTCTGCAACGGTGCTCTCCGCGCCGGCCGCAGTCCGACGTTGCAGCAGGAGTCGTGGTCGAGCGTGAAGCACATCCTCATCGTCAACCAGCACGGTGACAATCGGGGAGACGAAGCTGCCCTGTCCGCGATGTTGCAGGCCCTGGATGATCGGCTGGCTCCGGTGCGATTCACCGTGCTCCACCAGTTCCGTTCGAAGGCGAGCGAGGTGGCCGTCCCGCAGGAGGTGCGATGGGTTCCACTGCGGCTGCCGCTGCTCGAGGTCCCCGCGTTCGTGCTCTACCTCTTGCTCGAGCTGGTCGGCCGCAAGGCCCGCTGGATGCTCGGTCCGTCCGCAAGGGCGGTGATAGAGGCCTACGAGAATGCAGACCTCATGATCTCGGCACCGGGTGGGCCGTACTTCGGTGACATCTATGCAGGTCATGAGCCCGTTCACTGGCTCTATGTGTGGATGTCGAGGATCTACGAACTCCCCTCGGTGCTCTACGCCCCTTCGGCCGGACCGTTCCGGCGGAAGTGGATGAATCCGTTCCGCCGGTTCACGTACCGGTCCTTCACGAGGGTGACCCTTCGGGAGGAAAGGTCCGCATCGATGGTTCGGGAACTGATGGCGGGCTCCCTCGACCTCGAGGTGACCGCCGACTCGGCCCTGCAGGCGCAAGTCGGTGCATTGGAGCGCAGCGACTGGGTTTGTGACGGTGAGTCGATGGAGGGCAGGTTCGTCCTCGTGGTCTCGGCGATCGACTACCCCTATTCGGGAGACCGGGATCCGGACTCCCGAAGGGCCAACTACGACCGCTCCCTCCTTGCTGCAGTGGTCCGTCTCTGCGAGGAGGAGTCAGGTAACCGCGCGTGCCATGTGGCATTCGTTCCGCAGCTCCACTCCGCGAAGAAGCGCGACGCTCCGTACCTGGAATCCCTCGCTCGAGGAGTCCCGGACTGGATCTCCACCGAGGTTGTGGACGAGACGCTCTCGGCCGGTGCCCAGCGTGCTCGCTTCGCGGCTGCGGACGCGGTGATCGCCGGCCGTTACCACCCGGCGGTCTTTGCCATCTCCGCACGAGTCCCCGTTCTGTGCGTACCATACGAGCACAAGGCAACCGGTGTGATGGAGGCCGCCGGCATCGGAGAGCACGTGCTCGAGCTGGATGACGTCACCCCTCGCAGGATGGCCGACGCCGCGTTGCGAATGTGGGCCGAGCGGGACTCCATCAGCGCAGTACTGTCGACCACCGCTCCGGAGCTCCGGGCACGCGCATCACGCACGAGCGACATCGTCGCCGAGGTCGTGGACGAGAACTTCCCGACCTGACTCGGAAACAGCGGTCCTGCCGCGCCGGCGGGATCCACCGATCATCGCCTTCAGGCGTTCGCCCTGAGACGGTTGAATGAAGCGTAGGAGGCCAACAGGCCGATGACCTGAAACGCGTGGTGTCCGAGGGACACCCTGTCCCGGTACAGCCTCTCCGCAAGCTTCGGACGAAGGACCATGTCCACCGTTGAGCGCCGCCACTCGAAGGGAAGGTCCTCCAACTGGGCCAGGATGCGCTGTCGTGAGCTGCCGGCATACCAGATGTCGATGGGCGAGTCGGACGGTGACTGCTTCGGCATGTCGATCACCCAGTCCGGCAGGAGACGATGCCGCCTCACCATGTCGATGAGAACCGCCTTTCCCGCCGCAGACGCCCTGGCGCCTTCTGGTCGCAACAGCTCGGTCGGCAGCTGGGAAACGAATCCCTTCACCGTCGGGTGGAGGAACGGAGTGCTCTGGGCGACGCCAGTGGCGGCCACAGCGCCGTCGACCTTGGCCCGACTCTGGCCGGTCAGACCGTTCCCGTGGAACGCCAGGCGCGTGGGGTCCATGTCCGCAACCGCCTCGGCGAGACGTCGTCGAACCTGCTCGACCGACTCGTCCTGCGGGGGTGGTGGTCCGACTCTGAGGTGGTCCAGGAAACCCTCGTCCATGTATCGCGTTGGCAGATGCCCGCCGGTGGGCAGTCCCAGATCCCTGTTGGCGAGGGTCGCTCTGGCCATTCGCGCCACATGCCCGAGGTGGCGCTCCGAAGCCTCCGCGGCAAGAAGTCGCTGGGCGTACTTCGACACAGGCGTTGGCACCCTGCTGAGCTGCGCGGTGAGTCGTGCGCGCATGTTCACGGTCGGGTACCCGAGGAAGACGGCGTCACATCCGTCACCGTTCATCACATGATCGTGTCCGTCGGCTGCGATCCGTCGGCTCGCCTCGAGGGTGTGCAGCTGGTAGTGCGGCTGAGCCCCGGGTTGTGGGTAGTAGGTGCCGAACTGCTCGAGGCCCCGGAGCACCACCTCGGCGTCGATGCGGACCTCATGGTGGGTCGCGCCGATCCCTTCGGAGACCTCCCGCGCGTTGCGTTGCTCGTAGCGGGGGTCGCCGAATGCGAAGGTGTACGTGTCCACTGAGTGGCCCAGCCGCCTGAGGCATGCGGCAACAAGCGCGGAATCGAAACCGCCTAGCAGGACGGCATGTTGGTTGCTCCCGCAGGCCTGTTCCTCGACCGCGCCCATGAACCTCTCGTACAGGTCCTCGGATGCCTCCTCCATCGAGAGCGAGCCGACCTCACCTGCGTGTGAGTCCGGGGGTGCGACGTCGGACTCTCGCTCCGCATGGCCCGCGGATGAGGGGCCGAATGTTGCGCGTTTGCCGGGGTCCAGGACGCTGATCTGCTCGAATACCGTCCTTCCGTCAGGCAGGAAGCCGAATCCCAGCAAGAAGTCCTCGAGTCCTCGGTCGATCGCCAGGTCGGGCCCCAGACATGCCGAGAGTGTCGCCAGATGCGAGCACGCCAGCAGTCCGCCGTCCGGAGGTCGGTGGAGGAAGACCCGGTGATTGCCCCGTCCCGATGCTGCCACGAGCTCAGGCTGGCCACGATGGTCGACGCACAGACCCACGAGGTCGTCGTCGGCTCCATCGAGAAGTGCAGATGGGTCAGAAGACGGGATCCAGCGAGAGGCGCCCGACCCGAACACAGCCGTGGCCGAACCGTCGACGACTTCTGATCGGATGGCCATGTCACCGACTCGGCTGACTGCCAGCCATGTGCCGGACGAGTCCGGCTCCAACAGATCCTCCAATGGGCTTCCGAGAGCGGATGCCGCACTGTGCGCCTTGGCGAGCCTCGAGGGGGAAAGGCCACTTGAGGCCACGATGAAGTTCATTGGCTGCGACCCTAGTGATCGCGGACGGTCGTGCGACCTTTCGGCCGTGGCGCCTCTGGCAGATGGCAGCGGAGTTTGCGATGTCCGGTAGCCTCGGCATCGGTTCCGGTCCGAAAACCCTCTCCACGGCAGACCGAAAGGCGAGCGCCACGTGAGCACACCTCGACGGCTGGGCTGGTGGCTACTGAACGTTGTGCTCCCGCTCGTCGTACTGGTGCTGCTGGCGGTGTTCGTGTGGAACCGACGTGAGCAGTTCCAGGCGATAGGGGAGGCTCCGCTGCTGACGGTCGTGCTGTTGGCACTCCTGACCGCGGCTGGGTTCAGCATCAATGCTGCCGAGTTCGGCATCCTGTACCGCGTCCTGGGCGCGCCAGTGGGTGCCCTGGAGAACCAGTGCGTATTCGTGGCGGGCCAGCTGGGCAACCACATCCCGGGTCAGGTCGGCACCCTCTACCGCTTCCGCTACATGAAGTCCGTCTACGGCCTGACATACACGAACGGCGTCGCCGTCTACAGCGTGAACCTGGTGCTGACGGCCCTTGCCACGGGTGCGATCGGGCTCGTCGGGTGCCTGGGATTGTGGCTGAACGAGGGAACCTGGTCCCTGGTTCTGACGGGAGCCCTGCTGGCGCTGGTTGTAGTTGCACTCGGAGCTGCCTCGATCTCGCCCACTTCCAAGGCGCGGCAGGGACGAATCGGAAGACTGGTGACCAGGTTCAGCTCTGGGTGGGCAACCGCGTCCGGTGACCGCAAGGCAGCCGCCGCCGTAGTCGGCCTCGAACTCCTCAGGTTCGTTCTTCTGGCCGTCCGCCTGAAGATCGCGTTCGCCTGGGTGGGAATCGACGAGTCGGTCATGTTCTTCCTCATCGTCGGCCCGGTCGGGTCCCTTGCGACCTTCGTATCTTTCACCCCGAGCGGCATCGGGATCCGCGAGCTGGTGATGGCTGGCGCCACCGCGGCCCTGGGTCGGTCGCTCGAGGACGGCCTGCTCGCTTCGTCGGTCGACCGGGGGATCAACCTCCTGGTCGTGCTCCTGCTCGGGATACCGGCTGCCGTTGCCACCGCTCGATGGCTGCACAGGGCCGAGGCTGAATCTACGGCGGAGACCGGATCCAGCGCTGGCGAGCCGTCTGGCTCACATCAGTCCCTCGGTTCGGACCTGGAGTAGTTCCTCGGTGCCTTGGCCAGTCGCTTCTGGTTCTGTCTGCGGATCAACTTCCGCCGCACCGAGTAAGGGGTCACCTTTCCGAACACGTAACGCGGCAGCAGTGGTGGAAGCACCTTGAGTTGCTGCATCCATCGCTGGGTCTTGTCGGGCTCGGTGGTCAGCAGGTAGTCCGACCGCAATCTGCGCTCGATGCCGAGCCCCGAGCGCCGGACGAATCCCAACGTGGACAGCACGCTGGTCCCGCGGTCACGATCGCCCCACCAGGAGAGCTCGACGAAGAAGCTGGCCCGACCGGACTCGATCAGCTTTCTGGCGCCCCGAAGCACCCTCAGCTCGCCGCCCTCGACATCGATCTTGACGAGAACCCGGCCCTCGTCCGGAACGATGTCATCGAGGGTGACTATGGACACTTCGATCGGTTCGTATTCGTCAGAACGCTCCTCGACCGGAAACAGGCCTCCGGATATCTGGGTTCCAGTCGTGTAGAAGGTCATCGTCTCGCCGTTGCCGGCGTCCTCGTGGTCGGACACCGCCGCCATGATGCAGCGGACTTCGATACCGGAACCCTTCGACCACTGCCGGGCGTTCTCCTCGAGGATCCCGAAGCGTTCGGGATCGGCTTCGACAGAGATGATCGTGCCGCCGCGCATGTGCTGCAGTGCGTGATATGTGTAGACCCCGTGTGATGCACCGACGTCGACGAACACATCCACACCGCTGAAGAGTCTCTGCAGGCGTTCGAACTCGTCCTTGTCCAGCCCTCCGTCCCCGAAGTAGGTCCAGTCCAGGTAGTCCTGATGATCCAATGGTCGTCAGCTTCCTCAGGGTCCTACCGAGCCGGTCCCGCATCGGGAATGGAGTGCCGCGTGTCGTCCATCGGCGGAACCGCGGCTCGACCACTCTATTCCAAACCGCATTTGCAGGGCGCACCCACGCATCCTCCGGGATGCCGGGGAAGTACTGTTGGGTTCGGTACGCAACGGAGGGCGGATGAACCAGGCCCCGCATCACGACGGTCGGCGCGGAGGCCTGGCAAAGGTGGTCCGCGTCGTGGGGGTCGCCCTCGGGGTGACCGCGATCGCCTTCCTCGTTGCCACGTTGGTGCGGGAGTGGCCCGAGGTTTCGAATGCGCTCGCCGGGGCGAGTCCAGGTGGCGTGTTCGTCGCCTGGCTGGTCGCTTTCGCCGCGATGTGGGGCCTCGCCGTGCTCTGGTCAGGAACGCTCCACGCGTACGGAGCCGCTCCGCGCATGGTCGACGTGAGCGCTTGGTACTTCGCGGGGGAGATGGGCAAGTACCTGCCCGGGGGCATCTGGCCGGTGGTCGGCCGGGGGGAGCTTGCCTCGCGATCAGGCGTGACCCGGTCGGTCGCCTACGGCACCACGATGCTGTCTCTCGCGCTGATGGTGCTCGGAGGCATGCTGCTCTGTGCCGTGCTGGCACCGTTCTCGCTGTCCGGCGACGACTTCCCCGCTGCGCTGTGGCTGGCGTACCTGGCACTGCCGCTGGGCCTGGCCCTGCTGCACCCGGCAGTCCTGGGGCGCGTGTTCGACCTCCTGCGCCGCACGACCCGCGGCAGGGTGGATCTCGAGCCGGCGAGCTGGGGCCGCATGGTTGGGCTCGCTGCGGCCTCGGTGCCCTCCTGGCTCCTGGTAGGTCTGTCGTCCTGGCTGGTGGCGCGCTCCCTCGGCTACGAGGCCGGGCTGGCGCGCACGATGCTGGCCGCCACCCTTGCCTGGGTCGTCGGCTTCGCCGCCGTGCCCGTGCCTGCCGGCGCCGGGATCCGCGAGATCGTGTTCGTGGCAACCGCCGGGCTCGGCACCACAGAGGCGACGGTGGTCGCGACCGTGGCCAGGTTCCTGTTCGTGCTGGTCGATGCCGTCGGCGGCCTGGCGGGTCTGGGATGGGTCCGCGCCAAGCGGATCCTCACCGACGAGTCGCCCTGACCATCGTCCAGGGGAAGGGCTTGGCATCCCAGACGACGTCCAGGTGTCGTGCCACCATCCGCCTGAAGGCATCAGAGCCCCAGTGGTTGACGTGTCCGGGCGTGTTCCCGAGGTCCCGCAGGTACTTGCCCCGGGCCATGTTGGCCGCCCGCCACACGGGTTCGCGGGGTACCGACACCACCACGGTGTCCCGGGTCACCCTCTCCATCTCCGCCAGCGCCTTCTCGGGGTCATCGACGTGTTCGAGGACTTCGATGGCGAGCACGAGGTCGAAGCTGGAATCGGGGAACGGAAGGTCGTGGATGTCGCCGAATCCGCCGACCAGGTCACGCTTCTGCCAGTGCTGGGCGGTCTCATCGTCGGGCAGGTCCATGCAGAGAACCGGAACGCCGGGGAAGCGCGCCATGACCCTGGTCGTCACCTCGCCCTCGCCCGCTCCGACCTCGAGGATCCGGTCGGGTGCCAGCCCCCGCATCGAGGCGCTCAGAGCGTCGAAGAACCCCTCCATGAGGCGTCTCTCGACGGGATTGCGCGTCGAGTACTTGTCGTAGACGTTGCGGTGTGGGGTGCCCTCGGCGGAGGTCAAGTCGGCGCTCTCGAAGTCGGCAGTTGACGGATCGTATCGGTGCTCGATGCTGCCGGTCCAAGCTGGTTCCGTCTTCATCATCTCACCGATATCGTCACCACATCCCCTGGCTTGAGAAGGACCCGCAACTTGGCTGGCGACGGCTTGCGCTCTCGCGATCCTGGCGAAGGTACCATCGACACTGATGTCATCGAAGATTTCAGTAGTGGGCACCGGGTACGTGGGTCTCACCACCGGAGCGTGCATGTCGCACCTCGGCCACGACGTCGTGTGCCTCGATGTAGACGAGTCCAAGGTGGAGCTTCTCTCCCAAGGCACAGTCCCGATCCTCGAAGAGGGCCTCGACCGCCTCGTGGTCGAGGGGCTGCACGTCGGCAAGCTGCGCTTCACCACCAACGCAGCTGACGCCGTGGGTGGCCGCGAGTTCGTGTTCCTGTGCCTTCCCACCCCGCAGGCCGACGACGGCTCGGCCGACCTCACCTATGTGAAGCAGGCCTGTGCCGACATCGCCCCCTCGTTGGCTCCGGGCGCAATCGTGATCAACAAGTCGACGGTGCCGGTGGGCACCACGGTTGCCGTGGCTGAGGCGCTTGGGCGCGACGACGTGCACGTGGTCAGCAACCCGGAGTTCCTCCGCCAGGGCACCGCTGTTCACGACTTCCTCAACCCCGACCGCATCGTGATCGGCGCAGATGACCGCGAGGTCGCCCTGCGGGTCGCCTCGCTCTACCTGGGACTCGCAGCGCCGTGGGTGGTCACCGACCCGCCGTCCGCGGAGTTGATCAAGTACGTCGCCAACAGCTTCCTCGCCGCCAAGCTGAGCTTCGTCAACGCCGTCGCCGCCGTGTCGGAAGCCGTGGGCGCTGATGTGGAGGACGTGATCGCCGGTGTCGGCCACGACCGCCGCATCGGCCACGACTTCCTCCAACCCGGTCCCGGCTGGGGTGGCAGCTGCCTTCCCAAGGACACCTCGGCACTCTCCCGGATTGCCGCGGATGCCGGGTACGACTTCGCTCTCCTCAATGCCGCCATCGACGTCAACCTCCAGCAGTTCGAGCGCATCGTCGACAAGGTCGAGGACCTCGTCGGAGGCCCGCTCGGGGGGCGCCACATCGCGGCCTGGGGCCTCACGTTTAAGGCCAACACCGACGACCTGCGTGACTCGCCGGCACTCAAGATCCTCGCCCGCCTCACCGCCCGAGGTGCGGTGGTCACCGCCTACGACCCGGGCGTCAAGGAAGGCCGCGGGATCATGGAGGGCGTCACCGTTGTGGGTGACGCGTTCGAGGCCACACGGGATGCTGAGGCCCTGGTGGTGCTCACCGAATGGGGCGAGTTCCGCCGTGCCGACCTCGAACTGCTCGAAAAGGAGCTCGCCCGGCCCAACGTGGTAGATGCCCGCAACATGCTCGATCACGACGCGTTGCGCAGCCGCGGCTTCAGCGTGCGTTCCATCGGCCGCCGCTGAGCAGGCGCCGGACCTTCAGGCCTTGAGCTCGAACAGCCACAGGCTGCCCTGGCGCTCAACCAACTCCACGCCTTCGGCACCGGCCAGGTCATCAGGGTGTAGCCACGCAGGCTCATCCTCATAGGTGTTGTCGCGCACGAGGAGCCACTGCACCCCCGCCTCGTCGAGAGCCGCAGTGACCTCAGGGTCCGTGCTCGCCCGGTGGGCGTTCTCGAGCAGCCACTGCCGCTCACGCCTCGACTCGGTGTCGGTGAATCCCTGCAGTGCCGAGTACGCAGGCAGCTCATGGGTCACGTAGATCCACGCCGTTCCGTCGTTCTCCTGGTTGAGGACGGTCCCCACCGGGTTGTCCGCCCCGTTCGCGCCCGCGAGGCGGTCGAACATCTGCAGCTGCTCCTCTGTGAGCACCTCATTGCGCACCCCGGCGTCATCCAGTGCCTCGAGCGTCGAGGGAACTGTGAACACCACGAGAAGGGCGGCGATGCCGGTCCCGACCCAGCCGGGGCGCCGCTGGATTGCCGTCTTGGAGATGGCATCCCTGTGCAGCGCATCCAGCGCGATCGCCACGAACAGGGGAGCGAACAGGGCCAGGTTGTAGGGCATCCGCCACCAGCTCCGGTACCACGGCACCGAGCCAACTCGCAGAGCCTCCGCCACGGGCCCGCTGAGCATCAGGGCGGCGAACAACAACACGAATCACGCCCATCACCGCCAGAAACGCTCCCAGGCGCCGAAGGGGCCGGGTGCGGCGTGCTGCGACGGCAACCGCAATGCCGGCCAGTGCGAGGGCTCCCATGAGCAACTGGGTGGGACCCGCATCAACGTCGAATGCCAGTACACGCCACACGACCTCGGCAGGCCCCTCGGCCAGGGTCTCCTCGTGCGAGGCACGTTCGGCGGTGCCCGGCACCCCCAGTGCCACCGGGGTGAGCAGCACGGCGCACATCGCAGCGAGCGCGCCCCAGCGCACCGCCGGTCCGGCGCCGACGTCGCCGCTTCTGCCCTGTCGTGCCAGCAGGTCGTGCAACAGGAACGCTCCCATCACCAGCGCCAGAAGCGCCGCCTGTGACGTGTGCACCATCGCGGCGCCCGTCACGGCCACCGCTGCGAGCACGAGCAGGGGCACCGGCCTTCGCCCGCCACGGTCCACCGCCACGAGGGCGAGGGCAAGCACCCCCGGCACGAGACTCAATCCGATCGTGAACGCGATCCCGCCCCACACCATCGGCTGGTAGGGGAACAGCGCAGTGCACGCGCCGGCAAGCGCCGCCCACCCCGCCACGGCCCGGCGGTCGGGCACCAGTCGACGGGCCAACGCGAACAGCCCGCATGGCAGGGCGATCGCGGTCGACATCACCACCCAAACCACGAGCATGTCGGCGATGTCGGCACCTGTCGCGCGCTGGGCGGTGGCCATCGTGGAGTGCGCTGCCAGGGGGTAGAAGTCGGCCACACGCTCGTCGCTGGTGGGGCTCTCGGCCAGCACCACCGCCGGGTCGATCGAGTTCTCATGCGCGATACGGGCCACGAAGTAGGCGTGGTTCTGCACGTCGCGGTTCTTCGGCACGGACGGGGATCCCGGCACGATCCACACTGCCAGGGTGAGCAGCACCGCCGTGCCGAGCAGCCAGCCGGCCAGCCGGCGCTGCCGGTGCTCCTCAGGGCCTGCATCAGGCGCTGCGGTGTGCGCCGGGCCTGTCGACGTGGAGTCGCTGCTTCGAAGCATTGCCAGGCGCGCAACGGCGCCAACGACAACGGCCGCCTGGATGATCGCAACGCCCGGCCACGGCCCCAGACCCACGAGGTCGAGCGCCATCGCGGCGAGCATCGACAGAGCGAATGCGGCTGCCGGGGCCACGGCAACCAGCAGCACCGGCCGCCGCCGCATCGACGGGGCCACCAACAGTGCGAGCGCGGCGCCACCGATGAGCACGAACGCGACCCATCCCACTGCTGCAGTCACCTGTTACCAGTCGGCCGCCGGCCCCGGAATGTTGAGTGCCGGCGCTGCGCGTCCTGGCTGTGCTGATCGCCTCATCCTGCCTTCTGAAGTAGCTACGCGTCACACCGACGCGCAGCTACTCGAGATATCGGGATGAGGAACCTGGCACACGCCCGTGCTGGCTAGGCCCGCCGAGGTTCGAGCGTCAGTCGGCGGAGATGACGATGACCACTTCGCCGGCGCTCACCGACTGGCCGGACTCGACCTTCACCTCGGTGATCGTGCCGTCGATGTCGGCGGCCACGTTGTTCTCCATCTTCATGGCCTCGAGCACTACGACAGCGTCGCCGGCGGAGACCGTGTCGCCCACCTCGACGTTCACCTTCACGATCGTGCCCTGCATTGGCACGGCGACCTGGCCGGAGCCCGCGACTGCGCCGCCGCCTCCACCGCCGCCACGCTTGCGCTTGGGGCGGGGCTTCGCTCCACCTCCGCTACCAGAAGCGAGCTGACCCTCGGGCACGTACAGCGAAACCTCGAAACGCTTGCCGTTGACTTCGACGTCCATGGTCCGCTTGACCTTGGGCTCGTCATCCTCGCCTTCGCCTGCGACTGGCGCAGCGGAAGTGATGCCGGACAGGTCCAGCACTTCTTCGACCCACTTGGTCGAGTGCTCGACGGCCTGGAAGTCGGGATGGGACAGGATGGCGAGGTCGGCGGGGATGACCGTCTCGATGCCCTCGATCTCCATCTCCTCGAGTGCCCGGATCATGCGCGCGATGGCGATGTCACGGTCGCGACCCCAGGTGCAGAGCTTGCCGGTGAGGTTGTCGTAGTACTGGCTGATCTCGTCGCCGGTCTCGTAGCCGCCGTCCCAACGGGTACCGAACCCGGAGGGCGCATGCATCTTGGTGATCTTGCCGGGTGAGGGAAGGAATGCTCCGCCCGCCACGGCCTCGGCGTTGATGCGGCACTCGATCGCGTGGCCTTCGATCTCCACGTCCTCCTGGGAGAACGGCAGCGGTTCGCCGGCGGCGACCCGCAGCTGGAGCTCGACCAGGTCGACACCGGTGACCAGCTCGGTGACCGGGTGCTCCACCTGAAGGCGGGTGTTCATCTCCAGGTAGAAGAAGTCGCCATCCTCGTAGAGGAACTCCACCGTGCCGGCGTTCTCGTAGTTGCACCCCTTGGCCACCTTGACAGCAGCCTCGCCCATGGCGGTGAGGATCTCCTCGGGAATGCCGGGAGCCGGTGCCTCCTCGATCAGCTTCTGGTGGCGACGTTGGGCCGAGCAGTCACGGGTGCCCAGGTAGACGGCGTTGCCGTGCTGGTCGGCCACCAGCTGCACCTCGACGTGGCGCGGCTTGGTCAGGTAGCGCTCGAGGTAGCACTCGTCGCGCCCGAAATAGGCGAGCGCCTCGCGCTGGGCCGACTCGAATGCCTCGGCCGCCTCGTCAGCGGAGTTGACGACCTTCATTCCGCGGCCCCCACCGCCGTAGGCGGCCTTGATGGCCACGGGGAAGCCGTGCTCGGCGCCGAAGTCGATGACCTGCTGGGGGTCCGAGATGAAGGTGTTGTCGCCGGGCACGCCGGACACGCCGACGCTCTCGGCAGCGTGGCGGGCGGAGATCTTGTCGCCCATCACGTCGATCGCCTCTGGCAGCGGGCCGATGAACTTCACGCCCAGGTCGGTGATCGACTTGGCGAAGTCCGAGTTCTCCGAGAAGAAGCCGTAGCCCGGATGGACGGCCTCGGCGCCGCTGCGCTTGATCACATCAAGGATCTTGTCGGCGTCGATGTAGGACTCCGCGGCTGTCTGGCCACCGAGCGCGTACGCTTCATCTGCCAGACGAACGTGAAGCGCGTCACGGTCGAGTTCGGAATAGACGGCCACGGTGGAGATCCCCATCTCCCGGCATGCCCGGATCACCCGGACAGCGATCTCACCGCGGTTTGCGATCAAAACCTTCGAAAACACGCCCTATCTTCGCCTCATGAGCTTCACCCGCGCCAAAGCAGCACTTGCCGACACCCGATTCTCCGATCTCCGTTGGGTCTCCGAGACCGGCTCCACCAACCTCGACGTGGCCGAATTCCTTGCTGATGCAGCGATCGAGCGGCCCCGGGACTGCATTGACGTGGCACTCGTCGCAGACCACCAGACTGCAGGGCGCGGACGCCTCGACCGCACGTGGGAGGCACCCGCGGGCTCCTCGCTGCTGATGACTGCCGGTACCACCCAGGCAATCGACCCCGACCGCCGCGGGCTCGTGCTGACCGCTATGTCGCTCGCCGCGGTGGAGGCGCTGGACTCCGAGCTCAGCTTCGAGGCCCACATCAAGTGGCCCAACGACATCGTCTCAGTCGGCGCCGGCGACGATGGACGCGATCTCAAGGTGGGCGGTGTCCTCGCTGAAGCCACACCGCTCGACACCGGGCAGGTGGCCCTTGCGGTGGGCATCGGACTCAACTGCAACTGGGGTCAGATCCACGACTCGCTCGTCGGCATCGCCACGTCGCTCGACATCCACGTTGACCGCGAGGTCGACCGCGAGGATCTCGCCGTCGCACTGCTCGGAGGCTTCGCCCGGCGGATGGAACTGCTCGACGACGAGGACGGTGCGGCTGCAGTCGTGGCGGAGGCGAAGAGTCACTCGGCCACGATCGGCCGCGATGTCGAGGTGCACCTGCCCCACGGCGAAGTGGAAGGGCGCGCAGTCGGACTCGACGCCGATGGTGCGCTACTCGTCGAGGCGGGGGAGAACTCAGAGATCCACCGGGTGGTGGTGGGCGACGTGATCCACGTCCGCCCCGCCTGAGGGTTGTCAGTCCGGCGCTTTGTTGGTGCTGAATCACGTCAGGCGTGATTCAGCACCAACAAAGCGACTCGCGCTGGTTCAGGCGTACCGATCGTCCCAGGCCGACTGGGCCGCGAGGGTCAACGGCCCCGGCGCTGCGGGCAACGCGTCGCCATCCACACTGCCCACCGGCTGTACCTCACGGCCGGTGGAGGTGAGAAACGCCTCTTCACCGTCTGCCAGAGCAGCGACCGGCAGTGGACGCTCCTGCACGATCACCCCGGATCCGGCCAGCGCCTCGATCACCAGTGCCCGCGTCACGCCCGCAAGGCATCCGGAGTCGAGTGGTGGGGTCACCAGCGCGCCGTCGACGCCCACGAACACGTTGGCGCCCGTTCCTTCACACAACTCGCCACGTGTGTTGGCGAATATCGCCTCCTCGGCCCCGTCACGCTTGGCGCGGGCGAGCGCCACCACGTTCTCCGCATAGCTCGTGGTCTTGAGACCTGCCACCGCGCCCTGCTCGTTTCGGGTCCAGGGCACCACGACCACTGCGGCCGGGGTGCGTCTCAGCTCCATGTCGCCGGCGGTCACCATCAGGGTGGGGCCGCCGTCGCCTCGGTCAGAACCCATCGGGCCGGGGCCGCCGGTGACCGTGATCCTGAGCCGGCCGAGTGTGGACGGGCCGGCCGATTCCGCCCAGGCTGCGGCCACTTCGGCGATCGCCACATCCAGGTCTTTGCGTGACGGCACCCCGAGGCCCAGCCCACCGGCCGAATGGGCCAGACGGTCGAGGTGTGGCTCGAGGGCGAAAGGCCGGTTGCCGACCAACTTGATGGTCTCGAACACACCATCGCCCACGGTGATGCCGTGGTCGGACCAGTGCAGCCCCGCATGCGGCTCGCGCAGCGCGCCGTCTATCCAGACCACAGGCTGGTTGGGCTGGCTCATCGCAGCACATCCTGCCCGACGGCGCCGCTTGCGCGCTGTGAGGCTGTCGCCGCGGACCCTGCGCCCTCTGCGACCGACAGCAGGTTGGCCGCCTTCAGCTCTGTCTCGGCCCACTCGCCCTCGGGTACCGAATCCCAGGTGATCGCGCCGCCGGTGCCGAAGTTGATTTCGTCGTCCTCGATCCAGAACGTGCGGATCGCCACGTTGAGGTCGCCCTCCTGACGGTCGGCGTCGACCCAGCCGATCGCACCGCAGTAGACGCCGCGAGGGTCGGGCTCGAGGCGGGCGATCGACTCGAGTGCTGCGATCTTCGGGGCGCCCGTCACCGAGCCCGGCGGGAATGTTGCGTCGATCGCGTCGGCCCAGCCCAGGCCGGGCCGCAACGAGCCCCGCACGGTCGAGACGAGGTGGAACAGCCCGGGGTGCGGCTCGACCGCCAGCAGCGACGGCACCTCGACGGTTCCCCATTCGCACACGCGGCCCAGGTCGTTGCGAACCAGGTCCACGATCATCACGTTCTCGGCACGGTCCTTGTCGAGGAATCCGTCCGCCGTGGCCGAGGTGCCCTTGATGGGTGAGGACCACACCCGGTCGCCGTTGCGGGCGAGGAAACGCTCCGGCGACGCACTTGCCACCTCGACGCCGTGCCCGGGCAACCGCACCACCGCCGAGTAGGGCGCCGGGTTGCCCTCCGCCAGTGCGGCGCCCAGTGCGGCCACGTCCGGTCGGCCGGCAGCACCATGGGCCCCGGCGCTCGCCAGAGGCGCCCTCAGCCGACGCGTCAGGTTCACCTGGTACACGTCGCCCGCAGCGATCTCGGAGCGAATGGTCGACACTGCGGCGGTGAAACCATCGCGGTCGAGGCTCGAGGACCACGAGCCGGCCGCCGGCCCGACCCACGGCCGTCCGGGCCACGGCCGTGCGGGGCGCACCGTGGCGAAACGGGCGCACACCGGGTCGCCCTCGAACGGGATCACCACGGCCCAGAACCCCGTGGAGTCCAGCGCGGACAGGTCGCTGGTGACCTCCTGGAGGTCGGTGCACAGCCTGCCGCCCACGACTGCGAGCGCGCCTGCTTCGCCGGGGTGTAGCGAAGAGCCGTTGCGACGGGTGACCACGGGGCGATCCTAAGGCTCGGTCGGTGCCGGGCCACAGGGGAACCGCCGCCGCCGGCTTGCCGGCTGCGCCTGATCGCCCAGCGGATGCTCAGGAACCGCAGTCGCCGTCATCAGGGGTTCGCGGCGCCGCTGCTACCGTCGCATCCGTGGGAACCGGCGGAAAGATCCGGCGCACCTGGCCCCAGCGACTGTTGCTGGGCTTCAACCTGGTGCTGGTGGCGGCCTGTCTTGCCGCGGCCGGGGGGCTCTACACGTTCTCCGAGACCCTCGCCTCGGTGGAGACGGTCCTCATCGACAACCCCACCGCCGCAACGGTGGCGGTCGACGAGCCGCGCAACATCCTCATTGTCGGAACCGACTCCGCGGCCAACCTCGACGAAGACGACCCGGTCACCAACGGCCGCAAGGGTGAGCGCCTGGCCGACGTGATCATGGTGATGCGCATCGACCCGTCCAAGGGCACTGCACGGCTGCTGTCGTTCCCGCGCGACACCCGCGCAACCCTGGCCCCCGGTGGCGGCAGCGGTCGCATCAATGCCGCGATCGCCGGAGTCGACGGCGCCCGCGACCTGATCGACACCATCAGGCGTAACTTCGGAATCTCGATCGACAACTACGTCGAGGTCGATTTCGCCGGATTCAAGGACCTCGTGGAGCAGCTCGGCGGCGTGCCCGTGTACTTCGCCGCCCCGGTGCGCGACAAGCAGACCGGCCTGTTCGTAGAGGAGCCCGGTTGCGTGGTGCTCGACCCCGACCAGGCGCTCGCCTACGCGCGTGCACGCCACTTCCAGTACGAGGATTCCGACGGCAAGTGGCGCTTTGACCAGACCGGCGACCTCGGCCGCATCACCCGCCAGCAGGACTTCATCAAGAGGGCTATGCAGAAGG
This sequence comes from Actinomycetes bacterium, assembly GCA_024222295.1. Lineage (NCBI taxonomy): Bacteria > Bacillati > Actinomycetota > Actinomycetes > Actinomycetes bacterium. Next base: position 158,273 of record JAAEPF010000025.1, on the reverse strand, counting down.
CCTCCGAGATCGGGGTGCGCAACCCCGGTACCGCCATCGGCATCGTCAATGCCGCCAAGGACTCCGTGGTGATGGACCAGACACTGTCGGTCGGCACCATCCTCGAGCTGGTCGACGTGTTCCGCACGTTCAACCCCGAGGAGCTCGACACCCACCAGGTGCCCACCTACGCCGCTCCCCGCGGGGGAGTTGCCTACCAGGACGTCGACTGGGACGAAGCACTGCCGTTGCTGCTCGCCTACTGGGGCTACGACACCGAGGGTCAGCTCACCCCCGAGGACATACTCGTTGATGTCGAGGGCCCCCGCTCCAGAAGTGAGGCAGTTGACCTCGTCGTGCAGGGACTCGACGAGATCGGCTTCGACGCATCGTCCGACATCGTGCGGCGCGGTTCGTCGGACACCACGATCACGTACGGCCCCGCCGGCTTCGAGGCCGCGCTCACGCTCGCCACGTGGCTCGAAGACACCCCGGAGATGGACTACGACGAGGACATCGTGGGTCCCCGTCTCGAACTCTCGGTGCCCGACGACTTCGGTGGCTTGAGGGCCGAGCCGATGACCGTTGACCAGCTGCCCTTCGAGGTCACGCAGAAGCCGAAGGCACTCCGCACCACGACCACAACCGAGCCCGACGAGCAAGAGGAGTCCGGTTCGGGCGACGACTCCGGTGACGATCAGGGCGACGGCACCACCGATGGCGAGTCCGACCCGGATTCGGACGGCGACCCCGGCGACGACAGCACGACCACCAGCATCCAGGTCGATGAGGACCCGGCCTTCATTCAGGCCGCCGAGGAAGACGGAGCACCACCGGGGATCGTGCCGACAGACCCCGAAAAGGCCGCAGCCTGCCGCTGAACTCAGGCCACGCGTGCTTCGGCGGCCTCTCGGTTGGCGCGGTACCACTCGATGGTGCGTCGCAGTCCCTCACGGAAGTCGACCTTCGCCTGGAAGCCGAAGGCGTCGCGGGCCCTGCCCGGATCAACCCGGCGCCGTGGCTGGCCGTCGGGCTTCGATGAATCCCAACGCACCTCGCCCGTGAAGCCGACCTCCTCGGTGATGATCCCCACCAGCTCGCGGATCGGCATCTCCTCGTCGGTGCCCAGGTTGACCGGCTCGTCGCCGTCGTAGTGCTCGGCGGCTAGCAGGATTCCCTCGGCCGCATCGTCGACGTAGAGGAACTCACGGCTGGCCGAACCGGTGCCCCACACGTCGATGTGGTCGTTGCCGGCGTCCTGTGCATCCACGCACTTCTTGATGAGGGCCGGGATCACATGACTGACCGCGGGATTGAACTTGTCGCCCGGGCCGTAGAGGTTGGTGGGCATCAGGTAGACCGCAGACTGCCCGTACTGCTCGCGGTTGGCCTGCGCCTGCACGAGCTGGGCGATCTTCGCGATCCCGTAGGGCGCGTTGGTCTCCTCGGGGTATCCCTGCCATAGGGAGTCCTCGGAGAATGGCACCGGAGTGTGCTTCGGGTACGAGCAGATCGTGCCGAGCATCACCGTCTTGGCGGTGTTGGCCCGCAGCGCCGCGTCGAGCACGAAGGTTCCCATGAGGAGGTTGTCAAGGTAGAGGTCGGCGGGCCGCTCCCGATTGGCCCCGATGCCTCCGACGCTGGCCGCGAGGTGGATCACGATGTCGGGCGACAGCGACTCGAACATCGCCCGGGTCGCCTCCCGGTCACGCAGGTCGACGTCGCCGGAGGACGGTGTCGAAACCCTCGTGGGCCCTCGGTCGGCGAGTCCCTTGGTCACTGCGGTGCCGAGGAACCCCGCGGCGCCGGTCACCAGCACATGCTTGTCAGCCCAGAAGCCACTCATCGAGCCCAAAGCTACAAGGCCGGAGCCGCCCCGTCGGCACCGGAGATCCGCCGGTAGCCGGGGGCACAGCAGCGCACATGCGAGGATTGTCGACGATGTCGACGCCGTTGCGGGTCGCGATGACCCTCACCCAGGACTGGCACTCGGTGCCCGGCGGCACCGCCACAGCGGCCAACGCCCTGGCGTCCGCAGTGGCCGACGATGCCCGCGTCGACCTGGTCGGTGTGGGGCCCGCCGGGCCGAGACCCGGCGAGCCGTTCACGCCACCCGTACCAACCGAGTCGCTCGGCCTGCGCCTGCCGTGGCTCTACGACTCCTGGGACAAGTTGCGCCAGCCGCGCGTCACGTCTGCGAGTGGGCCCGTCGACCTGGTGCACCTCACGATCCCGATCGCATGTCCACGTGATCGTGTGCCCATGGTCGCCACAGTCCACGACGTGCTGCCGCTCACGATGCCCGAGATGTTCACCCGCCGGGGGGCGAAGCTGATGGCGAGGGGGCTCGGGCGCATCCGCGACGAAGCAGCGATCGTGATGGTGCCGAGCGAGCTGGGCGCCCGCGAGTTCGAGGCACAGGGGTTCGACCCGTCGCGGCTGGCGGTCGTTCCACTCGGTGTCGACGCAGAGGTGGCGCCGCAGCGGTCGGCTGTCGAGGCGGCGCGGCGCGCACACGGCCTGGAGTCGGATTACGTGTTGTTCGTCGGAACCTCTGAGCCGCGCAAGGGCCTCGACGTGCTCATCGACGCGTTCGAGCGCCTCGACCGCCCTGGGCTCGTGCTGGCCGTCGCCGGACCTTCCGGTTGGGGTGAGGACATGGGACCTCGGCTCGACGCGCTCGGTGAGCGCTGCCGTCGCCTGGGGTTCTTGGAGTCCGGGGAGCTCAATGCGCTTCGCTGCGGCTCAGCTGTGTGCTGCCTTCCGTCGCGGGCGGAGGGATTCGGCCTGCCCGTGCTGGAAGCGATGGCTGCCGGTGCGCCCGTGGTGACCACCGAGGGCACGCCCATGGCCGAGTTCGCCCACGGGGTCGCCTGGCTGGTACCGGTCGGGGATTCCGAGGCACTCGCGCAGTCGCTCGCCGATGTACTCGATGACCCCGAGGTCGCCGATGCCATGCGGGCCGAAGGCGTGCAACGTGCCGGCGAGTACTCGTGGCGTCGCACCGCCGCCGCCGTTGTAGACGTGTACGACAGGGTGTTCGCCGGATGAACCCGCCCCTGCGCGTGTTGGTGAACCTGACCTGGCTCGTGCCCGGTGTGGTGGGCGGCAGCGAGGAGTCCACGACCGATGCGATCCGTGCGGTGCTGGAGCACGAACCCTCGGTGGAGCCAACGCTTGCGGTGCTTCGCGGATTCGCGGCGGCGCACCCCGACCTGGCCGACGCATGCCGAAACGAGGTGCTCGACAGCACCGGGGCCAACAAGGCGGCCCGCGTGTTCGCGGAGCAGACCTGGCTGGCCCGGCGAACCCGGGAGCTCTCACCAGACCTCGTGCACCACGCCGGGGGTGTATTGCCGCTGCGTCACCCGGGTCGCACCAGCCTCACCATCCACGACCTGCAGCCACTCGAGATGCCGGAGAACTTCTCACTGGCGAAGCGCCAGTACCTCCGCCTGATGCTGCGCCGGTCGGCGCACGGTGTCGACGGGATCTGCGTGCCATCGGAGTTCACCGCCGGCCGGGTCTGCGAGCTGCTCGGGGTCGAGAGCGCACGGGTGGACGTTGTGCCGTGGTCGGTGGTGGCCCTCGATCGTGTCGCAGTCGACCTCGGCCCCAACCCGGCAGCCCGGACCGACGGCGAAGCCACGGGCGTGGCGGGCGACTCCGCCGGCACGCTGTTCTTGTACCCAGCGATCACCTACCCCCACAAGAACCACCGGGTGCTGCTCGACGGATTTGCCCGGTACCGCCAGACGAACCCCGAAGCGCGGCTGGTGCTGGCCGGTGGCCCCGGTGCGAGTGACGAGGAAGTGGACCGACGCTGCGCGCGACCGGACCTAGCGGGTTCGGTCGGGCGGCCCGGCCGCGTCTCGTCGGCGGAGATGGAACGGCTCTACCGGCGGGCCACCGCAGTGCTCGTGCCATCGCGCTACGAGGGCTTCGGGCTGCCCGCCCTCGAGGCGATGGGCAGGGGAGTGCCACTGGTTGTTTCCGATGCCGGGTCGCTGCCCGAGGTGGTGGCCACGTCCGCCGGCTGGGCCACGCCCGTCGCCCCGGTTTCCCCCGACGATCCGGCCGCGTGGGCGAGCGCCATGGAGACCGTGGCTGCTCTCGACGAGCGGGCGCGCGCCGAGGTCGCCAGCAGAGAGGTGGAGGCGGCCGCGGCATTCACGCCGCGGCGCACAGCGGCCGCTCTCGCCGGGGCCTGGCGGCGCGCAGCGGGCAGGCCCGGCTCAACGTCGCCGCGCAGCGCGCCCTAGGTTTGGCCTGCCGTGAACCTGCTCATCATCTGCCCGCACTACGCGCCTGACGTCGCCCCCACCGGTGAGGTGATGACGGCGATCACCGAGGCCCTCGCAGCCCGTGGTCACCGGATCCACATCGTCACATCGCTTCCCTGGTACCGGCTGCATGAGATCGAGCCCGAGTGGCGTGGCCGCGCGGTGCAGACCGAGGCGACCGAGTGGGGCTGGATCACCCGGCTCAATCCCTTCCCCACCGACAAGACCAACATCGCGGCGCGCGCCGCCGGATTCGTCGGTTTCACCGGCGCGGCCACGATCGCCTCCGCGGTGTCGCGCTTTGGCCCCGATGCGGTGATGGTCATGTCGCCGCCGCTCCCGCTCGGTGTCTCGGGCTGGCTGGCGGCACGGCTGCGTGGCGTCCCGTGGGTGTTCAACATCCAGGACGTGTTCCCCGACGTTGCTGTGGAGCTTGGCGCCATCACCGACAAGCGGGTGATCGCAGTGGCCTCGTGGCTGGAGCGCTTCCTGTACCGCCGCAGCAATGCAGTCACCGTCCTCTCCGATGACCTCGCCGACAACATCGAGAACAAGCTCGCCGGCCACCGCCCCGAACGGGTCCGGGTGATCCCCAACTTCGTCGATACAGACCGGGTGAGGCCGCACAGCCGCGACACGTCCTACCGCACCGAGTACCGCCTCGGAGACCACACGGTCGTGATGTACGCGGGCAACGTGGGCATGTCGCAGTCGCTCGACCTGGTGGTCGAGGCGGCCCGCCGGTTCGCCGGGCGACCCGACGTGCTGTTCGTGATCAACGGGGGCGGTTCCGCCCAGGCCGACCTGATGGCCTCCGCTGAGGGGCTCGAGAACATCAGGTTCATCGAGATGCAGCCCCGCGAAAGGCTCGGCGAGGTGCTGGCCAGCGGTGACATCCACGTGATTCCGCTACGCACAGGGTTGGCTCGCTCGAGCGTACCCTCGAAGCTCTACTCGATCCTGGCCGCGGCCCGCCCGGTGGTGGCGAGCGTCGATGTGGGTACCGAGGTCGCCCGCACCATTGAGTCGGCCGGGGCGGGGCTGGCTGTCCAGCCGGAAGACCCCGACGCCTTCTGTGATGCCCTCGCCCGACTGCTCGACGACCCTGCCGGCAGGGAGCGTATGGGAGCTTCGGGCCGCCATTTCGTGGAGGAGTGGGTGTCGCCCGCGGCTGTCGCCGCAGCCTACGAGCGGCTGTTCGAGGACGTGCGCGCCGAACGCTTCAGCAGGCGGGGCTAGAAGGCGAGCCTTTCTCCGTGGCGGGCCGGAGGCGCTACCGTTGCACGCCGTATGGGTAAGGCCTCCTCGTCGAAGAAGATCAAGCGCGTCCAGCAGGCCGGTGCGACGCGTTCGCCCGGCCAGCGCCGGGAAATCGGCTATCCGCTGGCCATCGGTGCGATCCTGCTGGTCGGGCTGGTGCTCACTGCCTTCGCGGTCATGCACCGCCGCGACGTGGAGCAGGTCCGCCCCACCGTAGAAGACCACTGGGTGGCCGCCTACGGCACCTACATCTGTGACGCGTACGACACCGAGCCGCTCGAGAACGTGGTGGCGGACACGGGCGCCGACATCCATTCGGACGGCCTGCTCCACATCCATCCGACCGGTCCCGAGAACGCGGGCGAAAACGCCGTGTTCGCCAACTTCATGGCCGCGGTCGGCATCACCGTCGATGCCAACAACCGGCTGACCCTTCCCGACGGGCGGAGCTTCGGCGAGGGCGATGACTGCAACGGCGAACCGGCTCGGGTGGCGCTGTACCAGTGGCCACCGCAGTCCGACTCGGGCACCGACCCGCGCATCATCACCAACGACATCGCAGGCACCCGGTTCACCCAGGACAAGCAGATCTACGCGCTGGTCTTCGCGCCGCAGGGCGCCGAGTTCGACCTTCCAGCTTCCACGAGCAAGCTCGATGAGCCCGACGACATCGACTACGACGAGCCCGAGGTCAAGGACGCCGCGGCAACCACCACAACGGTGGCCGAGGGTGAGCCCACCGACACGACCGCTGTCGAAGGTGGGGGCACCGACACCCCGGCCGGCGATGGTGACACCGTCGAGACCACCGTTCCCGAGGGCGATCCGACCACAACCGTCGGAGGCTGACCCGTGCGAGCAGTTGTGTTGGTCGGCGGGTTCGGCACCCGCCTGCGCCCCCTCACACTCCACGCCCCGAAGCAGATGCTCCCCGTGGCCGGGGTGACAATGATCGAACGGGTCATCGCCAAGCTGGCCGAGGCCGGGGTCGACGATGCCGTGCTGAGCCTCGGTTACAAACCGGATGCGTTCGCCAACGCCTTCCCGGACGGTGTGTGCGCCGGCGTGAGCCTGCACTACGCGGTGGAGCCAGAACCGCTCGACACAGCCGGGGCGATTGCCTTCGCCGCCCGCGACGCAGGCATCACCGACACGTTCATCGCCGTGAATGGCGACGTGCTCACCGACCTCGACGTGCGGTCCCAGTGGGAGACCCACCGCTCTTCGGGTGGGGCAGGAACGATCGCCCTCACGCCGGTAGACGATCCCTCGCGCTACGGGGTTGTGCCGCTGCACGACGACGGCCGGGTGGAAGCGTTCATTGAGAAGCCCGATCCGGGCACCGCTCCGAGCAACTGGATCAACGCCGGTACCTACGTGCTCGAGCCCGAGGTCCTCGAGATGGTCGACAGCGGGCGCAAGGTGTCGATCGAACGCGAGGTCTTCCCCGCGCTGGTCGAGCAGGGCTCGCTGTTCGGCGTGCCGTCGGAGGCTTACTGGATCGACGCCGGCACTCCCGAGGCCTACCTGGAAGCGAACCTCGACTTCATCAACGGTCTTCGCGGCGCCCGGGTGGACGCGGTCGACCCCACTGCACAGATTGCCGCCGGAGCGACCGTCACCGGCTCGATCGTGGGCCCGGGCAGCGTCGTGGCATCCGGGGCGACCGTGCAGGACTCGGTGGTGATGGGCGGTGTAGCCATTGGGTCGGGTTCCACCGTTCACCACAGTATCGTCGCGACCGGTTCGATTGTCGGCGACGGCGCCGCGCTCTCCGAGTTGAGTGTCATCGGCAACGACGTCGACGTGCCCGCAGGCGCGACTCTCACCGGCGACCGTCTGCCCGGCCCTGACAGCTGGCCATCAACCTGACCCACCAACGTCAACCGCAGAGGATCCCGGAGGTCCATCCATGCACGTCCTCGTGACCGGCGGAGCCGGGTTCATCGGATCGAACCTCGTGGACCGACTGCTTGCCGAGGGTCATTCCGTCGACGTCATCGACGACCTGTCCAGCGGAAGGCTCTCCAACCTGGCTGGCGCCCGGTCGGACTCAGAGCACGACTTCAGCTTCCACCAGATCGACATCTGTGATCCGGCGGTGGTCGAGTTGATCGAGCGGCGCCGGCCGGAGGTTGTGTGCCACCTCGCCGCGCAGATCGACGTGCGCCTGTCCGTGAGCGACCCGGTGCGCGACGCCCGCATCAACCTGCTCGGCACGCTCAACGTCCTGGAGGGCGCCCGCCGTGGCGGTACTCGCAAGGTCACATTCGCCTCGTCGGGAGGCACGATCTACGGCGTTGTCGACCCCGAAGACCTGCCGATCACCGAGACGCACCCATTGGTGCCGGTGTCGCCCTACGGGGTCTCCAAGAAGTCCGCTGTCGACTACCTGCACGCCTACCGGGAATTGCACGGCATCGAGTACACGGCCCTTGCGCTTGCCAACGTCTACGGCCCCCGCCAGGATCCACACGGCGAGGCCGGCGTGGTGGCCATATTCGCCGGCAAGCTGCTCGCGGGGGAGCAGTGCAAGGTGTTCGGCGACGGGGAGCAGACCCGTGACTACGTCTATGTCGACGACGTGGTCGACGCCTTCGTGCGCGCGACCGAGAAGGGCAGCGGGCTCACCTGCAACATCGGCACAGGTGCCGAGACGTCGGTCAACGAGCTCTACCGGGCGATGGCCGACAACGCCGGCGTGGAGGCCCCGCCCGAGTACGCACCCGCTCGCGTCGGCGAACTGGAGCGGTCGTGCCTCGACTCGGCCAGGGCCAAGCTCCACCTCGGCTGGGAGCCCTTCACAGACCTCGCAACAGGCACGGCCGCCGTGCTCGACTGGTTCCGCACCCAAGGGTCGTGACTACTATCTGACGACTCGTCAGATCACGCCCGCTGGGGCGCCGAACGGCCACACGGCCCAAGGGGGTACAAGGTGCAGCGCTTCACCGACAAGGTGGTCCTCATCACGGGGGCAGCCTCGGGAATCGGGCGGGCAACCGCCGAGCGGCTGTCGTCGGAGGGCGCGACGCTCGCCCTCAGCGACGTCAACGCCGAGGGTCTCGAGGAGACGGCCGGCACCTGCCGTGCCAACGGCTCCAAGGTCAGTGCGGTCGTGGCCAATGTGGCCGACGAGTCCGAGGTTCGGAGCCTCGTGCAGGGCACGGTCGACGAACACGGGCGGCTCGACTCCGTAATCAACGTGGCCGGCATCCTGCAGTTCAAGCACATGCACGAGACCAGCCTCGAGGACTTCCAGCGGATCATCTCGGTGAACCTGACGGGCACGTTCCTTGTGTGCCGCGAGGCGATCCCCCACCTGCTCGAGAGCCAGGGCAACATCGTCAACACGGCGTCCACCGCCGCCCTCGCCGGGCATCCGTGGACGATCTCCTATTCGGCGTCCAAGGGCGGCGTGGCCGCACTCACCCAGACGATCGCAGTGGAGTACGGCAAGCAGGGGATCCGGGCCAACTCTGTTGCCCCGGGATCGATCCTCACGCCGATCCAGAACGAGTTCCAGCTGCCGGACGGTGGCGACCCCAAGCTCGTGCACCGCATCATGGCCCTCGACGAGCAGCGCGGCCCCGAGGTCGTCGCCTCAGCGGTGGCGTTCCTGGCTTCCGACGACGGTGAGCACGTCAACGGCACCGTGTTGAAGGTCGACGGCGGCACGCTCGCCTAGGGCAGGTCATGGACTACTCACTCGCGCTACCGATGCTCCCAGCCGACCACTTCCTGCCGCTGGCCCAGGCAGCCGAAGCGGCCGGCTTCACTTCCATCGCGGTGCCGGAGTCGGTGTTCTTCCCCGAAGACGTCTCCGCCGACTACCCCTACACGACCGATGGTGGCCGCTTCTGGACTCCGGAGACACCCTTCCTCGACCCGTTCGTGGCGATCCCCGCCATGGCGGCGGTCACCGAGCGCGTGAAGTTCTTCACCAACGTGCTCAAGCTCGGAATCCGCGAGCCATTGCTCGTTGCCAAGACAGTGTCATCGGCCGCTGCGCTGGCCGACGGCCGAGTCGGCCTCGGCATCGGCCTGTCGTGGATCCCCGAGGAGTTCGAATGGCTCCACATGGACAAGTCGACGCGCGGCAAGCGCACCGATGAGGCAATCGCGGCGATTCGCGCGGTGATGACCGGCGAGATGGTCGAGTACCACGGCAAGCATGTCGAGTTCGGCCGCCTGATGGTCCGCCCCGTGCCGCAGAACCCGGTTCCGATCTACGTGGGCGGGTTGTCCGGGCCGGGCCTGAAGCGCGCCGCCCGGCTGGGTGACGGCTGGGTCTCGGTTGCCAACACACTCGATGAAGTCGCCGGAGTCATCCCGCAGCTCGCCGATTTGCGCGAGGAGTTCGGCACATTGCACTCCACTCCGAGCGGCGGACCGTTCGAGGTCAAGGCGCTGTGCACAGACGCGTTCGACGAGACCGGGTTCGGCCGAATGGCCGAGATGGGCGTGACCGAGGCCATGGTCGTGCCGTGGTTCTACCGCCCGGGCGACACCGAGGCGCTGGAGCACCAGGTCGAGTCCGTCACCTGGTTCGGTGACACGTACATCACCAACTGACCGCCCGCACCATCCAGCCCGCCCCTGAGGAATGCTCGAGTAGTCGTGTGGAGCGGCGGGGCGCCGGGGTCTCAGAGAACGGTGGCGAGCAGGCGTCGGGAGTTGTGCCAGAGCTCCTCGGCATCACCGCGGCGACGACTCCAGGGTGCGGTGCTGCTCACCTTCGAGTTGCTCCAGTACTGACCGGTGCAGCGACCGGCCTCGGCCGAGCTGGCCACGTGGATCGAGGTGGCCGCGCCCTGCGCGGGGGTCTTGAGCACGCTCTGGCGCACTGGTCCGAGCTCGAGGTCCATCAGCCACCCGGTGACACCCCGGGTGTCACCATCGCGACCGAAGTTGGTGTATACCGACCCGGGGTGCAGCGAGTGCGCCACGATATTGGAACCCTCGAGACGCGACGCGAGCGCCTCGGCGTGCAGGATGTTGGCCAGCTTCGACTCGCCGTAGGTCCGCCACTCGTGAAAGCCCGTGTAGCGCTGGATCTTCGACCATTGGATCCCGCCGAAAGCCGCCGTGTGGCCGAACGAGGCCACGTTGACGATGCGACCGGCCGACGACGCCCTGAGGTGGTCGAGCAGTCCGTCGGTCAGCAGGAAGTGGCCCATGTGGTTCGTGCCGAACACCATCTCGAAGCCCTGTGCAGTCTCGTCACGCTCATCACGCACGAGGCCCGCGTTGTTGATCAGCACGTCGATGCGGTCGAGGTCGGACACGTCCTGCACGAACTTCTGCACCGACTCGAGGTCGCCGAGGTCGAGCTGGCGGTTCTCCACGGAGTCGTTGCCAGAGCGGGTTCGCAGCTCGGCCACGGCACTTGAAGCCTTGTCCGGATTCCGGCAGGCGAGCACGAGGTGAGCGCCCATCGAAGCGAGGGCGAGCGCGGTCTCGAATCCGATCCCGGAGTTGCCGCCCGTGATCACCACGATGCGGTCGTCCATGGGTAGTGCGGCCATTGGGTGCACGGTATCGGCGTTGCCTGCTGATCGGCCAGCCACGCGTGCTGTGGAGTCGGGCGTCGTCACGGCGCTGATGCCACGCGCGCGGTGGTCACCGGAATAGGTCCTCGGCGGGGGAGCGGACCACGTCGCTCACCACGCCACTTCGTTCGCCCGCCCCGAGTAGCCACCCGGATTCGACCCCCCGGACCACTGCCGCGGGAACGCCATCGGACTTGCCCATCACCAGCTCCGCCGCAGCGGCGATCTCGTCGACCACTGCCACCTCTGTCACCTGCAACTCGCGGCCGTAGGCATCATGGGTGCCGCGCAGGTCGACCACAGCGCGGATTCCGGCGCAGCCGATGGCCACGTCGGTCACGCCACGCCTCCACGGGCGACCGAACGTGTCGGACACGATCACCGCCACGTCGACGCCGCAGACGCCACGAAGGCCGTCGCGGATGCGGCGGGCGGAGCGGTCGGGATCCTCGGGCAACAGGGCGGCTTCGCCCCGGGCCACGTTGGAGAGGTCGATGCCGGCGTTGGCGCACACGAAGCCGTGCTCGGTCTCCGAGATGATCAGGTCGCCCCGGCGACGCAGGATCCGCACTGATTGTGACTCGACCAGCGGCTTGTGGCTGAGCGGGTCATCCGGGTCAACCTCCGCCATCGCTCCCTCGGCCTTCGACACCACTTTCTGGGTCACGACCACCACGTCACCGTCTGCCAGCGGGTTGGCCGCCGCTGCGGCGGTGCCGATCATCGCAGCCAGGTCGCTGCCGCGGGTCACCTCGGCGATGCCGTCGATGCCGAAGACCTCGAGCGACGCCATCAGCTGTCGGCCCTGGCGGTGGCTGCTGCGATCGCGGTCGCGGCGAGGTCGGCCGACACCTCCGCGTTGCGCATTATCGTGTCGGTCACCACGCAGTCGACCCCGGCTGCGCGCACGGCATCGGCGTGGTCCTGGTCCTCCAGGTCGATCACCAACGTCGCGGCCACCGGTTCGTACCACCTGGCGATGCCAGCCACCGAGGGTTCGTGGCCCAGGTCGCGCAGCAGGCGGTCGGCGGGACCCTTCAGCGCGGCTCCTCCCACGATGGGGCTGATCGCCACCACGCGGTCGCGCATCGCCGACACCGCCTCGCGCACACCGGGCACCGCCAGCACCGGCTCGATCGACACCACCGGATTGGAGGGTGCGATCACCACGGCGTCAGCCGACTCGATGGCCTCGATGACCCCGGGGGCGGGCCGGGCTGCTTCGATGCCGTTGACCGCCACCGACTCCACCTCGACGTCGTGGCGTTCGCGCACGAAGTACTCCTGGAACGCGAGTTCGCGGCCATCGGTGGTGCGAACCCTCGTGCGCAGGGGGTCGTCGGTGACCGGCAGCAGGCGTGTCGACAGTCCCCAGCCGCGGATGATCTCGGCGGTGACCGCCGAGAGTGGGTTGCCCGCTCCGAGACGCGATGTGCGGTAGAGGTGGGTGCCCAGGTCGCGGTCACCGAGGCTGAACCACGCGGCCGCATCGCCCGTCGTGACGTCGTTGGCCTCCGCATATGTGCGGAGCTGGTCCATCGCCTGCCATGTCTCGCCCCGTAGTCCCCAGCCCCGCTCGGTGTCGTTGGCTGCGGCGAGCGTGTAGGTGCAGCTGTCCAGGTCCGGGCTCACGTGCAGGCCGTGAACGGCCGTGTCGTCGGCAACGTTGACGACAGCTGTGACGTTGCCGGGGCCGACGTCCTCGACCAGGCCCGCCAGGAACTTGGCGGCGCCGACACCGCCGGCGAGCACGGTGATCAACGGAACGCTCCGACGGTGCTGGTTGCGTGCACGACCGGTCAGCCGATCGAGTCGAGTTTGCCCGACAGCAGGTCCATGTCGGCATCGACCATCATGGTGACCAGGTCCTCGAAGCCCACCTCGGGCTGCCATCCGAGTTGGTCGGCGGCCTTGTGTGCATCGCCGACCAACAGGTCGACCTCGGCGGGGCGGAAGAACGCCTCGTCGACCACGACATGGTCGTTGTAGTCGAGCCCGAGGTGGCCGAAGGCGACATCGCAGAACTCGCGGACCGAGTGGGTCTCGCCGGTCGAGATCACGTAGTCATCGGGCGAGTCCTGCTGCAGCATCAGCCACATGGCCCGTACGTAGTCGCCCGCGAAGCCCCAGTCGCGTTTGGCGTCGAGGTTCCCCAGCCGCAGCTCCTCGGCCTGGCCGAGCTTGATCTTGGCCGCGCCGTTGGAGATCTTGCGGGTCACGAACTCGAGACCGCGCCGCGGCGACTCGTGGTTGAACAGGATCCCGGAACAGCCGAACAGATCGTAGGACTCGCGGTAGTTGACCGTGATCCAGTGGCCATAGACCTTGGCCACCCCGTACGGCGACCTCGGGTACAGCGGCGTGTCCTCGCTCTGGGGCACCTCCACCACCTTGCCGAACATCTCCGATGACGACGCCTGGTAGAAGCGGATGTCGGGGTCCACGATGCGGATGGCGTCCAGGATCCGGGTGACGCCGAGCGCCGTGACGTCGCCGGTGAGCACCGGCTGGCTGAAGCTGGTCTGCACGAAGCTCTGTGCCGCCAGGTTGTAGACCTCGTTGGGACGGTAGGTGCGCAGCAGCTCGATCAGGCTGGCCTGGTCGAGCAGGTCGCCATGCACGGTGGCGATGCGATCCTGCAGGTGCGCTATGCGCTCGAAGGTGACTGTGGAGGAACGGCGGACCATGCCGATCACCTCGTAGCCCTCGTCGAGGAGCAGTTCAGCCAGGTAGGAGCCGTCCTGGCCGGTGATGCCTGTGATGAGTGCGCGCTTGGTCATGTGTTGGTTCTACCCTGTGGGCCTGCGGATGTCTGCCAACTGGGTTGGCACGCCACAGAATCCCCTCCGGCCACACCGATTTCCCATTCAGCGCCGGAAACCCCCCCGAACCGATGGAATCCTCCGTAACAGGCCCCGCCCCCTCAGAACCGCTCGGCAGGCGCATCGCGCGGCTGCGCAGCACCCGCGCACTGACCCAGCAGCAGCTGGCCCAACGGGTGGCGATATCGCGTGTTGCACTGTCCAACCTCGAGTCGGGCCGCAGTGTGCCCGGGGAGCGCACGGTGGCACTGCTGGCGGGCCTGTTCGACCTGGAGCCTGCACAGCTGGTCGAGGACACCGACTACCCCACGGCGAAGGCCGATCGGTTGCCGCTCGCGGTCGCCCGCTACACACACGCCGAGATGCTCGAAGCGCTCCTGCAGCGAGACCTGACCTGGCTGGAAGGCGCGCCCCGCAAGGTTGCACGCAAGGTGCTGGCACGGTGGCGGACCGACCTGGCCGCCGAGCTCGACGTCACAGCCGATCCACTGGAACGCGCCCGTCTCGAGGGCCTGGTGCAACGCACGGCTTCAACACACCTGGACGGCTGAGCCGGCTTCGGGCGCTTCGGGGGAGTTGGTCTCAGGCCACCCGTTGGCGCATGTCGTCGAGCAGGTCTGCAAGTGTTGTCTCCAGGGGTACCTGGGGGGCCCAACCCGTCGCCTTGCGCAACCTGTCCGAGTCGCCCAGCAACACGGGGATGTCGACCGGGCGCTGCAGCGCCGGGTCCGCCACCAGCTCCTGGTCGAGGGTGCTCAGCTCGATCAGTGATTCGGCCAGGTCCTCGACTGCGATCGCGCTGCCCGAGCAGACGTTGTAGATCTCACCCGCTGCGCCGTCGACCATGAGCAAGCGGTAGGCCCTGACCACGTCGCGCACGTCGGTGAAGTCACGCTTGGAGCTGAGGTTGCCCACCGCCAGCCTGGTCTCGCCGTCGCGTTCGTTGCGGGCGATTCGCTCCGCCAGCGCCGGCGCCACGAACCGGGTGCTCTGGCCCGGGCCCAGGTGGTTGAACGGCCGGGCCCTCACGGCCTGCTGGCCGAACCCCAGGAAGGCCTGCTCGGCCACCGCCTCGGCCGCCACCTTGGAAGCCGCATAGGGGCTGGTGGGTCGCAGGGGACTGGTTTCGGTGAGGGGGAGCTCGTCTGGACTCACCTTGCCGTACACGTCGGCCGAACCGACCGTGAGCACCCGCTCCACGCCGGCTTCGCGAGCCGCCCAAAGCACGTTGAGGGTGCCTTCGGCGTTGGCCCTGAATGTGATCTGTGGGGTCTCCCAGCTGCCCCCCACATCCGATGCGCCGGCGAGGTGGTACACCACATCGGGTGTGACCTTGCGGAAGCGCTCGAGCAGGGCAGGAGCATCGAGAATGTCGAGGCCGTCGGTGGAGCGGTCCGTGGGCAGGGGATCGTCGCCGGAGTCCTCCAGGTGACGTTGCAGATGGGCGCCCACGAACCCGCCGGCGCCGGTGATCAGGGCTCGCATCGCCCCAACCTTACGGCCACCCCGGGGGCCTTCACGTCACGAGCCGACCAGGGTCGAGGCGGTAGCATCGGGACCGCCGTGCGACAGTGGCACCCAGGTGCAGTTGCGCCAAGCATCGTGCACCCCTGACCCTCCACGACGAGGAGCCCCCGATTCCCCCCGACAGCCCCGCGCCCGATTCCGAGCAACCGGACACTGGCCTGCCTGCCGACGCCGAGCTGCCGCCCGGCCGGGCTGAAGGGTCATTCGACGAGGCTCAGATCCGAAGCGATCCCGACGACGGCCCCGAGGGCGAAGCACCCGACACCGAGTGGCCTGAAGAGGAGTCGGCGGCCGAGTGGCTCGCGCACGGCCCCGATGTAGAGGACCACGACGCCGAGGAAGCGGTAGAGGTCGTGAGCGGCTTCGGCGCTCCGCCGGTGGTGGCTGTGGTGGTCACCAAGGATCCCGGCGCTCGCTTCGTGGAGACGGTCGCCTCCCTGGAGTCCCAGGACTACCCACAGCTCGAGGTGCTGGTGGTCGACAACGGCGGCTCGATCGACCCGGCGCCCATCGTTGCCGACGTGTCTCCCCACGCCTTCGTGAAGCGCATCGAGGCTGACGAGGGCTTCTCTGCCGCGGTCAACGAGGCAGCGGCGTCGGTGAAGGGCGCGCCCTTCCTGCTCGTGTGCCACGACGACGTGAAGCTGGCCCCCGACGCGGTTACCCAGCTCGTTGCCGAGGCCTTTCGCTCCAACGCAGGCGTGGTCGGACCCAAGCTGCTCGACTGGGACCGCCCCGACGAGCTGCGCTCGGTCGGCGTGGCCGTGGACCGTTTCGGTGCGCCCCGCGAGCTGGTCGACCCCGGTGAGCTCGACCAGTCACAGCACGACATCTCGCGCCCGGTGTTCGCGGTTTCCGACGCGTGCATGCTGGTGCGAGCGGACCTGTTCGACACGATCGGCGGGTTCAGTGACGCGATCGGGTTCTTCGGCGAAGACGTGGACCTGTGCTGGAAGGCCCACCTGGCCGGCGCGGCCGTACAGTTCTGTCACCGCGCCGCGGTAGGCCACCGCGGTGACTTCGAGTCGCGCCGCCCCGTCGATGCCCGCGACCGCCTGGAGTTGCGCCACCAGGCCCGTATGACGCTGGCCAACCACAGCGGTGGCGCACTGGTGCGCGTCATCCCAGCCGCCTTCATCACGTCGCTGGTGGAGCTCGTCGCCACGGTCATCATCGGTCGTGGCCGCACCGCGGTCGACATCCTCGCCACCTGGCTGTGGGTGCTCGTGCACCCATTGCAGATCCACAAGGCCCGTCGCCGGCGCAAGCCGTTCCGCCGTTCGCGGGAGGCAGACTGGGCGAAGCTGCAGCGGTCCGGCAGCAACCGCATGCGGGCGCTGTTCGGCGAGCGCACCACCGAGAACCGGGTCGTGGCAGCCACGCGGGCGGGCAGGGCGAAGCTTCGTGACGCCACCTCCATCGACACCCAGTCGAGCGTCGCCGTGGCCGTCGCCGTCGTGGTCCCGCTGCTGTTGGCCTTCGGCGCACGATCGCTGTGGTTCGGGGTGCTTCCGTCGATGCGCGAGTTCACGTCGATGGGTGACTCGGTCGGCTCGCTGTTCTCCGAGTGGTTCACCGGCTGGCGGGCCTCCGGCCTCGGAGAACCCGCTGTGCCGCCGGGCGCCATCGGTGGCCTCGGCGCACTCGGCACAGTGCTCCTCTTCTCCGCGGGCGCCGCGCGCCGGGTGCTGTTGCTCGCCCCGCTCATCCTCGGTCCCGTCGGGGCATGGCGGCTGCTGCCCCGGGGCACCTCGATGCGGGCCCGCTCGGCGGCTCTCGCCGTGTACGGCCTGTCGCCGATCATCCTCAACGCGGTCGGTGAGGCACGGTTGCAGGCCCTGGTGGCCTACGCCGCGGCGCCGTGGCTGCTGCGTCGCATCGCCCGCCATGCAGGCCTCGAGCCGATCCCGGCCGAGGGCCATCGTGCAGCGCCGCGTTGGCGACACTGGGCGGGCACGTCACTGATGATCGGGATCGTTGCCGCAGTCAGCCCGCTTGCCGCCGTGGTCGTGGTCGTGGCTGCCATCGCAGTGGTCATCGGCCCGGGGCTGGCAGGACAGGCCTCCCGTGCGTCCATCGCAATCGGCGGCGCAGCGGTGGGCCTGGTCGGTGCGGCACTGCTCAACCTTCCGTGGCTGCTGGCAGCAGTGCGCAGCGGAGACGCCGCCACGCTGACCGGGCTGTGGGAAGGCCGCGCGCCGGTGCCTTCGGCGGCCGACATGCTCACCGGCTCGATCGGCCCGGTGCAGATGGGTGTGTTCGGCTGGGGACTGGTTGCAGCGGCGGCAGTGCCGTTGTTCACGGGCAAGAAGTGGCGTCTCGGCTGGGCGGCCGGCGGCTGGATCGCAATCGTCGCGGGACTCGGCGCCGCGGTACTGGCCGGCCGCTCCGACCTGCTGGCCGGCGCCGGGGTGGAGGTGTTCCTCGTGCCCGTGGCTCTCGGCATGGCGGTCAGCATCGCGATGGCCCCGCTCGCGTTCGAACAGGATGTGGTGCGCGCCGACTTCGGCATGCGCCAGGTCCTCAGCTTCCTCGGCGTCGGCGCGCTGGTGCTCGGATTGCTGCCACAGCTCGTGGCGGTCACCCAGGGCCGCTGGTACCTGGCCGACGGAGACTTCGAACGGGCGTTGTCGGTGGTGGACAGCGGCGACGACTACCGCACCCTCTGGATCGGCGATCCCGACGTTCTGCCCCTGTCGGGCTGGGCGCTCGACTCCGTTCCCGGCGTCAACATCGGCATGTCCGAAGGACTCGACCCGGTGATGTCGCAGCGTTGGCGCCTCGATGGCGGATCGTCGGTGGAGGCCGTCGCCAAGGCGCTCACCGACGCCCTCGAGGGGCGCACGGCGCGCCTTGGCCGGGGCATCTCACCCATGGCCATCCGCTACGTGATCGTCGTGGACCGCCCGGCCCCGGAGCCTTTCGCCGCTTCCGAGGTGCCCATGCCCAGAGGCGTGGTCGACGCTCTCGAGGAGCAACTCGACCTTCGGCGCATACTCGTGGGCCCCGGTGTGGACCTCTTCGAGATCAATGCCGCCTGGCCGCCGCGATCAGACATCACCGAGGCGCCGGAGCCGGGCGAGGCGCCTCCCGCCGTGCTTGGAGAGGGATTCGGTACCGCGTTCTCCGGCGACGTGCCCGACAACTCCACGGTCGCCCAGGCGGTGACCGGCGACCCCGGGTGGTCGCTCAGCACGCCCGCGGGCAAGGCAGAGCGCGACAAGCTGTTCGACTGGGGCCAGAAGTTCGCGGTCGACGGGGGTGGCGAGGCATCGCTTCGTTGGTCGCCGCCGATCAGCACCCGCGGGTTGCAGGCCTTGCAGCTGTTGCTGCTGGTCGGATTCGTGTGGGTGGCCAGCCGCCGCAACTCCCTGC
The DNA here is from genome assembly GCA_024222295.1 of Actinomycetes bacterium. Lineage (NCBI taxonomy): Bacteria > Bacillati > Actinomycetota > Actinomycetes > Actinomycetes bacterium. The sequence goes on along the minus strand of JAAEPF010000025.1, from coordinate 139,478 downwards.
CCACTCCCACCAGGCGCCGCACGGTGGCGAGGCCGGACGAGCCCATCGTGGTGCTCGAAGGGTCCTCCAGCCTCGACGACTGGGCGTCGGCCGAGGACCAACCGGGCGACGAGCAGGAGGAGGGGTCATGAAGCGCACACGCTGGCCGGTAGTGATCCTTCTCATCGCCGCAGTCGCTGCCCTTGTCGCCTGGTTCCCGGGCCGCGAGGGAGTGCAGCCTTCGCGTGTCCTGCGTTCTCCGGTCGCCGCCGCGGTGGGAGCTGCGGGCGGGTCCTGGTACTGCGCCGCGCGTGACGTGGGTGTCGAGTCACCCACACAGACCGTGATCGTGTCCTCGGCCAGCGAGGACGGGCAGGCGACCATCCGCGTCGACGGGTTCGGTGAGGAGGGGCCGGCCGGCGATGCCGAGTTCACCCTCGAGCCCATGGAGACTGCCGAGATCGATGTGGCCGCCGAACTCGGCAGCGCCAACCTGTCGGTGATGGTCGAGGCCGACATGCCGGTGGTGGTCGAGCATCGGTTCACCTACGACGCCGGAGCCGACCAGGCTCCCTGTTCCACGTTCTCGTCGGACACCTGGTACTTCCCGACCGTGGTCACGTCGCGTGATGCCAACGCCCGATTGTCGCTGTTCAATCCGTTCCCGGGTGACGCGTCGGTCGACATCGAGGTCGCGTTCGACACGGGTGTGCGCCAGCCGACGGCGCTGTCGGGCCTGGTCATTCCTGCGGGAACCACACGCGTGGTGGAGCTCGGCGAGCAGGTCCAGCGTCGCGATCAGTTCTCCGCAACGATCAAGAGCCGCTCCGGTGGCGTGGTTGCAGAACTCGCCCAGCGCTTCGACGGCACCGGAGATGTGCCGGTGGTGGGCCTCCGCCTCGTGCCTGGCACCCGCGCGACTTCTGCAACGTGGTCCTTCGCCGGCGGATTCGCCGATGCCACGGCACTGGAGAACCTCGTGGTGCTCAACCCGGGTGAAGACGATGCCGAGCTGCTCGCACAGGTGGTCCCTTACGGAGGCACGAACGTGATGCCCGAGCCGTTCGAGCTGAAGGTTCCGGGGCTGCGCTACGGCACCATCAACCTCACCGAGGAGTCACGCGTCCCCCAGGTCGGCAACCACGCGATCAGCCTCGAGACCTCCGGCGGCGCTGCGGTCGTGCCGGCAAGGTCGATCAACGTCACGGGCCCGCCCGAGGCAACCGACGCGGATCCGCTGCGGGCGAAGATGACAGGCGGCACCACCGCTTCGGCGGGCGCCGCCGCATCGGCGCGCAAGTGGCACGTGTCGGCCATGAGCGTCGGCGAGCAGAGCGACGGGGCCGTGCTGGTGCACAACGGCGGAACCGACGAGGTCGTGGCCACGGTCACCTCGCTGTCCATTGATGGCTCGGAGCTCGAGTCGGCGGATTACGAACTCCCACCCGGCGAGTCGGCGGTCGTTCCAGCGGCTGACCTCGCAGGCGGTGAGGCTGTCTTCACCGCTGTCGTCACCGCCGATTCGCCGGTGGTGGTGGAGCGCCTCATCGTGTGGAGCACGCCGGCGGACATTTCGCTTCAGGCAGGCATCCCGGTGGTCGGATCCCTCGACGGGCTCGAAGGCATCAGTGGCTGACACGATCTGGTGGGCGCCATGAGGGTGCTGATCGTGCTCGCGGTCGTAGCGGTGGCCGTGGGGGTGGCCTGGCTGGTCGGTCGCCGTCGACCCGATGCCCCCACCCAGCCGCCGGCGACCTACACGGCGCCGGGCCAGCTCGACCGCAGCGACTTCGCGGGCGGTGACCGGGAGTGGCTCGTCGCGGTGTTCACCAGCGCCACGTGCAATACGTGCGCCGAGACGCTCGCACGAGCGTCGGTGCTCGGCAGCGACGCCGTCGCCGTGTGCGAGGTGGAGGTGGGTGAGCGCCCCGACCTGCACAAGCGCTACCGGATCGAAGCGGTGCCGATCGTGGCGATCGCGGACGATCGGGGTGTGGTGCGGGAGTCGTTCATCGGCCCGGTCAGCGCCACCCACCTGTGGGGTGCGATGGCCGAGGTGCGCGAACCCGGTTCGCTACCCGACGGGTGCGACAGCCACGGTGATGGCGACGGCGTCGCGGAAGGCGGCAGCGCTCAGAGCTGAGTGTCCCCGCGTGCCACCCCACCCCCCGGCTGGAGGTGTGGAGGCAGGGGTGGGGGAGTGCTGATGGCACCGGGTGCGGGGCTGCCCTGCGCGGGGCCGGCCGTGGGTGCAGCAGTCGTACCCGTTCCCGGAGTGCTGGGGCGGGGCACATCGGGCTCGGTGCCGTTGGCGACGCGGATCAGGCGGCTGACCTCGCTGCCGGACACGGTCTCGTCTTCGAGGAGCGCCCTTGCGACCAGGTCGAGCGCTGCTCGATTGGCCTCGATCAGCTCGCGGCATGCCTCCTCGGCTTCGCGCACGATCCGATCGACCTCGTCGTCGATCACGCGCGAGGTGTCTTCTGAGTACTCGCGCATGTGGCCCATGTCGTCGCCCAGGAACACCGGGGCCGAGTTGCCGTAGGCACGCGGACCGATCTTGTCGGACATGCCGAATTCGGTGACCATCTTGTTGGCCCGCTCGGTGGACACCTGGAGGTCGTTGGCCGCTCCCGTGGAGCGTTGGCCGAACACGATGTCCTCGGCCACGCGGCCGCCCATGGCGACCACGATCGACTCCTCGAGGTACTCCTGGCTGTAGGAGTGCTTCTCCTCCTCGGGCAGCTGCTGGGTGACTCCGAGAGCCATGCCGCGCGGCAGGATGGTGACCTTGTGGACCGGGTCCGCGGTGGGCAGCAGTGCGGCGCACAGGGCGTGGCCGGCCTCGTGGTAGGCGGTCATCTCCTTCTCGTGGCCGGTCAGCACCATCGACTCGCGCTGCTGGCCCATCATCACGCGGTCGCGGGCCTCTTCGAAGTCGTGGGGCTCGACGACCTTGGAGCCACGGCGCACAGCCGTGAGAGCCGACTCGTTGACCAGGTTGGCCAGATCCGCACCGGACATGCCGGGCGTGCCACGCGACACGACTTCGAGGTCGACCCCGGGCGAGAGCTTCTTGTGGCGCACATGCACGGCGAGGATCGCCTTGCGGTCCTCGAGCTCGGGAAGTGGCACCACGACCTGGCGGTCGAAGCGGCCGGGGCGCAGCAGCGCCGGATCCAGGATGTCGGGGCGGTTGGTGGCCGCCATCATCACGACTCCCTCATGGCCCTCGAAGCCATCCATCTCCGACAGCATCTGGTTGAGGGTCTGTTCGCGCTCGTCGTGGCCACCGCCGAGGCCTGCGCCCCGCTTGCGGCCGACCGAGTCGATCTCGTCGATGAAGATGATCGCCCGGCCGTGCTTGCGGGCTGATTCGAACAGGTCGCGGACACGGCTGGCGCCGACGCCCACGAACATCTCCATGAAGTCCGAGCCGGACACGGACAGGAACGGCACACCCGCCTCACCGGCGACTGCGCGGGCGATCAGTGTCTTGCCGGTTCCCGGCGGCCCCACGAGGAGCACGCCCTTGGGGATCTTGGCGCCGATCTCGAGGAAGCGGTCGGGCTCGCGCAGGAAGTCGACCACCTCGGCGATCTCGCGCTTCACGCCTTCGTAGCCGGCGACGTCGCTGAACAGTGTGGCTGGTCTCTCGGTCGTGTAGGTCTTGGCCTTCGAGCGGCCGATGGACATCACGCCGCCCATCTGGCCCTGGGCACGGCGGTTCATCCACACGAAGAAGCCGATGATCAACAGGAACGGCAACAGCAGCGGGATCATCGAGATGAACGGGTTGGGCGTGCCCGGATTGAACTCGGTGTCGACGCCGTTGTCCTTCAGCAGCGTCTGGACGCTCTCGGGGGCCTCGAGCGGCCCGACGGTGCGGAACTGCTGGTCATCGTCGGTGGAGCCGGTGATCGTGCCATCGGCGGTGTTCCACTCGACTTCCTTGACGTTGCCGTCCTCGACCATCGTGATGAACTCGGAGTAGGTCTTCTCGGTCGACTGGCGGTCCTGGCTGAACAGGGCGCTGACCATCACGAGTGCGACCACGCCCAGCAGCAGCGGGATCAGCCATGTGGGCATCCCACCGGGGCGTGATCCGCCCTGTTCCTGGGGCGCGTTGTCTTCGGGAGGCATGCCTACAGCCTAGGGGTCGCGGGGGCCTTTGGACATCGCGCAGGACGGTCGACTGAGTGCTTCTCAGGACCCTGAGGGCGCCCTTGGGCCCGCTGCGGGTATCCACGGCCGTGTCACAGGCCACGGGTAGGTTCTTCGGCGTGAGCAGGAGCTGTGCACGTCCCGGTTGCGGCAAGAGCGCCAGCGCAACGCTGTCCTACGCCTACTCCGACAGCATTGTGGTGTTGGAGGACCTTGCCGCAGAGTCCCATCCGATGGTCCATGACCTGTGCAACATGCACGCGTCCAATGTGAGGGTACCGATGGGCTGGTCCCTGAATGACGTGCGCAACTCGATGCACGGCGACAGTCCCGGAGATGCGGGATCGCTGCGCCTCGTGGGAGCCTGATGGGGTGACCACCCCCCAACCGGTGGCTCCCCGCGGGGGCCGCCCACAACCGCAGCGCCCGTGGTGGGGCCTCGGCGATGTTGCCATCGGGATCATCGCGGCCCAGGTGTTGTCGGTCTTCGCGATCGTGCTGGCCTACGGAGCCGCGGGTTGGGACACGATCGACGACGTGCCGCTGTGGGCCAGTGCGCTGTTGCAGATCCCGCTGTGGGTCGGTCTGGGCGGCTCGGCCGCATGGGCGTCGCGCACCAAGGGCCTGGGCCTCGAGGAGGACTTCGGGCTGCGCATGCGCGCAGCCGACGCGCCGATCTGGCTCGTCGCCGGCGTGCTCTGCCAGGTGGTGCTGTTGCCGTTGCTGTACTGGCCGTTGCTGCGCCTGCTGGACAAGACCCCGGACGACCTCTCCGAACCGGCGCGGGCGCTGTCGGACCGTGCTTCGGGATCTCTCGGTTGGGTCGTGCTCGCCCTGATGGTGGTTGTCGGCGCCCCGTTCTTCGAGGAGCTGTTCTACCGGGGGCTCCTGCTGCGGTCGTTGCAGAAGCGCGACTGGCCGAGTTGGGCGGTCGTGGTCGGCTCCGCCGCGCTGTTCGCCGCCATGCACTTCCAGCCGCTCCAGTTCCCGGGACTCTTCGTGTTCGGAGTGGTGCTGGCAATGGCCACGATCTGGACCGGTCGGCTCGGGCCTGCGATCTGGGCACACGCGGGATTCAACGGCGCCACCGTGGTGTTGCTCTACCTGGCTGACTGACGCACTGGAGCAGTTCAGCGCTGTCTTCACAGGTGGCTGAGGGGCGCCGGCCTGCCGAACCACAGCTAGCGAACGTGCAACAGCTGCTCGTGGGTGATTCACCCAATCCGCGCGCCTGTCGCGCCGAACACACTGAAATCACACCTGAAACCCTCAACAGGGAGTCGGGCGGGCCGAACGGAGAGAGCCAGCCGGACGGTCCGGTCACCCAGCGGAGGTCCCCCCGATGAACACTTGTCCCAGTTGCGGAAAGGAACTGATCGAGATCGGCCTCACGGTCGACGGGCACCGCCTCTTGATGCGGTCGTGCAACACCTGCGACACACGAAGTTGGCACCGTGACGGCGAGACCGTGGAGCTCAACGGTCTGCTGACAGACCTGTCGGCCACCAAGACCCGCTACCGCCGGTCGCTGGCCAACTGACCCACCAGAGTTGTTCCGAGCCGAAGTCCGGCCCACTGCGCCGGCTACCGAGACCCGTCACGTGATCTGGTCGCGTGTCCGCAAGAACCGTGGTCGTGTTCTGTCACCACGGCGTGCAACGATGGATCGCCGTGGAAGACCAACGCACCGACGACCGGGGTGACGCGCCCGACAGCACAGCTGTCCCCGCCGGGACGGAGCCCCTGCGCACCCTGGCGGACTCCACGCACCCGGCCCGCGACTGGCTCGACTGGGCCGGGCTCATGGTGGCCATCCTGTGCGGCTTCGGGGTGTTCTTCGCCCTCAGCCCCGACCTGATCCTCTCGGATACCACGGCCACCGGCGGCGACATGGGTGCCCATGTGTGGGGCCCCGCCTACCTGCGCGACGAACTGCTGCCCAACTTCCGGCTGACCGGGTGGACGCCCGACTGGTACGCGGGATTCCCGGCCTACACCTTCTACATGGTCGTGCCGTCGCTGATCATCGTGTGGCTCGACGTGGGCCTGCCGCTGTGGGCGGGCATCCCGCTGGCCGCCGCATCGCTGGTCGGTGCCTGGTTCCTCGCCAAGCGGGTGACCACCCACCTCGCCCGGGTGATGACCTGGGTCGGCGCTGTGTTCGTGGCAGTGCTGCTGGTCGACGTTTCCTACAACATCGCCTTCAAGCTGGTGGCCGTATCGGGCCTGGTCACCCTGCCGGTGGCGGCATGGGCACTTGGCCGCGCGGCGAAGCTCACGTTCCCCGGCCCGCCCCTGCTGGCGATCGGCGCCACATTCTTCCTGTTCGACAACGGGTTCTCGATCCTCGGGGGCAACATCTTGTCGACGATGGCGGGCGAGTTCGCCTTTTCGATCTCACTCACCTTCGCCGTGCTCTACCTAGCGGTGCTGTTCAGGGGTATGCAGTCGGGCCGCGCCCGCGCCCTCGGTGCGGTGCTGTTCGCGCTCACGATCCTCAACCACCTGATCCCGGCGATCTTCATCGCGGTTGCCACGGTGGTGATGGTGCTCACCCGCCGCGAAGACCGCACACCCTGGTGGGACAAGGACCGCCGGGGGCGCACGTTCGGCACCCTGCTCGTGGGCTTCACGGTTCTGATGCTCGTATTCGCCCCGCAGGGCTTCCCGTTCTTCGCCACCCTCGTTGCGCTCGCGATGCTCGTCAACTGGGACCAGCGGGCATTCCGCTACGCGGTGGTCGTGGCGCCGGTCGGCTTCCTGCTCGCCGCCTTCTGGTTCGTGCCCTTCTTCCTCAACCGCGCCTTCCTCAACGACATGGGGTGGGAGAAGTACGTCAACTACGCGGAATACCTGTGGCCCCAGGCCGAGCAGTTCGACATGGCCAACCGCAACCTGTGGTTCGTACTGGCAGCGGTGGGCATGGTCCTGTCGCTGGTGCACCGGGTACGCATCGGCTGGTTCCTAACACTGACCCTCGTGGCCTACGGCTGGCTGTTCGTGTTCGCGCCCCAGTGGCGGCTGTGGAACGCCCGCCTGCTGCCCTTCTACTACCTGTGCCTCTACCTGCTTGCGGCGCTCGGTGCGGCACTGGTGATCCGGGCGCTCGCGATCGTGGTGGGCGACCTGATGGGCTCGCGCTACGAACCGTGGGCCGTCTCCGCGGTGGCAACCCTCGTGGTCGGCACGGTGTCGCTGGTGTACGTGGCCGGGTCGCTTCAGAGCCTGCCCGGCGGTGAGATCGCCCAGTTCGAAAAGGAAGACGGCACAGTGATCTCCGCCTACAAGTGGGGCCCCTGGCGCTTCGAGGACCTCAACAACGCATCCAACTGGGCCCGCTACAACTTCGCCGGGCTGGAAGACCCGGCGAAGGCCTACGACGAGTACACCGCCATGATCTCGATGATGGAGGAGGTCGGCGTAGACAACGGCTGTGGCCGCGTGATGTGGGAGTACGAGTCCGAGCTCAACCGCTTCGGCACCCCGATGGCCCCGATGCTGCTGCCGTACTTCACCGACGGATGCCTCGGCTCGATGGAAGGCCTGTACTTCGAGGCGTCATCGAGCACGCCGTTCCACTTCATCAACCAGTCGGAGTTGTCGCCCAACCCCTCATCGGCCCAGCGTGACCTGCCGTACCCCGGATGGAACATGCAGCAGGGCATCGAGCACCTCCAGCTCATGGGTGTGCGCTACTACCTTGCCGCCAGCCCCCAGGCGGTCAACGAGGCGCGCGCGAATCCCGACCTCACGGAGATCGCATCCACCGAGGAGTTCCCGCAGCCCTCCGGTGAGGGGCGCACCTGGACGGTGTTCGAGGTGGCTGATGCCGACCCGGTCGTGCCACTGCAGAACCTGCCGGTCGTGCTCACGCCGGAAGACGACCACATCGACGGCTGGGTCTACGGCGAACGTGCGGAAGCCACCGAAGAGGTGCCCAACCCGCCGAAGGCGTCCGGCCCGGCGATCGACTGGTACCTCGATCCGACCCGCTGGGACACCCCGCTGGCGACATCCGGGCCCGATGACTGGCCCCGCATCGACCGTGAAGACGCCGCCAACGCTCCGTCGGAGCCTGCACCGTCACAGGATGTCGAGGTCACCGACTACAGCGAGACCAACGACTCGATCTCCTTCACCGTTTCCGAGACCGGCTCGCCGGTGCTCGTGCGCACGTCGTACTTCCCCAACTGGAATGCCTCCGGTGCTGAGGGTCCGTGGCGCGTGTCGCCCAACTTCATGGTGGTTGTGCCCACCGACAACGAAGTCACCCTCACCTACGGCCACACGAAGGTCGACTGGCTGGCCTGGCTGATGACGATCGTGGGTGTCGTGCTCACCGTCGGTCTCGCCCGTGCCGACCAGCGCCGAGAGGAAGCCGAGGCTGCCCTGCTCGGCCCCGGCGAAGCCGTCGATGACAACCCCGAGGACCCCGACGGCTACGGCGACGCGGCCGGCCATGACGAGGACCTCGTGGGGTCGGCCGTTGGAGGCGACCCGGTTCCGGGCGACGCGCCGGAGCCGACCCCCGACGAGTGAACCTGCTCCGCCGCGTCCTGCTCATCGGGGTCATATCGACCCTGTTGGACGTGGGTGGCCTGTTGTTGCTGGTCGAGGTGTTCGACTGGCACGTGGTGCCGGCCAACGCCCTCGCCGTCGCCGTTGCCACAGTCGTGTCGTTCGTGCTGCACGCCTTGCGCACCGGCCATTCGGGTGCCCCCTGGCGTCGGTGGTTCACCAGCCCGGGCGCCTACTGGAGCACCGCGGCAGCGGCGCTGGTGGCCGACGTGGTCGTGCTCTGGGCCCTCGTGGAGCTCCTGGACCCGGGGTGGTGGCTTCCGCTCGCGATCCTGAAGTTCGTGTCGCTGGGTGTCGCCTTCGTGATCCGCAGCTCCAACTACCGCAACCTGATGTTCCGGGCGGTGCGCGAGGACCAGGCCTCCCCGGCAATGCGCGAGCCTTCCGCCGGTGACGTGCGCCTGTCAGTCGTGGTGCCGGCCTATTGCGAGGCAGACCGCATCGGCGGGACCGTGGAGCGGATCCGCTCCGAACTGGCCGACGTGGCCTCCGACGGCGGCCTCGAGGTAGTGGTCGTCGATGACGGTTCAATCGACGACACCGCGGAGGCCGCCCGCTCAGCCGGTGCCGACACGGTCGTGAGCTACCAGCCCAACAAGGGCAAGGGTGCAGCGGTGCGCGAGGGAATGCTGGTGGCCACCGGGCGTACGGTGGCCTTCACCGATGCCGACCTGTCGTACTCGCCGAGCCAGATCCACGGCCTGCTCGACGCCGTCGAGGGTGGCTGGGATGTGGTGGTGGGAAGTCGCAAGCACACCAACACGATGACGGTGGTGCGGGCCGGGCGGCTGCGCGAGTTCGGCGGTCGGATTGTCAACGTGTTCACCGGCGTCGTGCTCCTGGGCCGCTACCGCGACACCCAGTGCGGCCTCAAGGCCTTCCGGGGCGATGTCAGCCGCCTCCTTTTCTCCCACGCAGTGGTGGACGGCTTCGCGTTCGATGTGGAGCTGTTCCACCTCGTGGAGAGGTACCGGCTGACCCTCACCGAGGTGCCCGTGGAGGTCGAGAACTCAGAGCGGTCCACGGTGCACGTGGCCCGCGACACGAGCCGGCTGATGCGTGACCTGGCCAAGATCCGCAACACATCGCGCGTGGGAGGCTATGACGCCGGGGTGCTCGAGTTGCCCCCGGCACGCCAGTCCTGACCCTGTGCTCTGCAGGTCGTCGCATGGCTGCAGGAGCCCGGTGGGCGCGCCGCTAGGGTGCGATGCATGTCGCGACTCGATGACATCTTCAAGGCATACGACGTGCGGGGCACCACGCCCGACCAGCTCGACGACGAACTCGCCCGGGCGATCGGAGTTGGCTTCGCCACCTTCTGCACCGAGGAGGCCGAGGGCCGTTCTGACACGGTCGGGCGGCTCCTCGTGGCGCGCGACATGCGTCCCTCGGGTGTGGGTCTGGTCGACGCGTTCGCAGCAGGGGTCAACTCCGCGGGGATCGACGTGGTCGACCTCGGTCTCGCCTCCACCGACATGCTCTACTTCGCCGCAGGCCACCTCGACGCACCCGGTGCCATGTTCACCGCGTCGCACAACCCTGCCGGCTACAACGGCGCCAAGTTCTGCCTGTCCGGTGCCCGGCCGGTCGGCGAGGACACCGGCCTCGACCGCATCAAGGAAGTCGCCGAGGCGTCGCTCGCAGGCGAGGTCGACGAGTCCGCCACACCGGGCAGCCGCAGCTCGCAGGACTTGCTCGGTGAATTCGCCGCCCACGTTCGTTCGTTCGTCGATGTCGACCGCCTGGCCCCGCTCAAGGTGATCGCAGACACGGCCAACGGGATGGGCGGGCTCGTGGTGCCGGCAGTGTTCGACGGCCTCGAACCGAGCCTCGAGGTCATGTACGGCGAGCTCGACGGCACGTTCCCCAACCACCCCGCGGATCCGATCCAGCCGGAGAACACCGCCGACCTGCGCGAACGGGTAGTTGCGGAGGGCGCCGACATCGGTCTGGCATTCGACGGCGACGCAGACCGGGTGTTCCTCGTCGACGAGCGCGGCGAGGGGCTTTCGGGTTCCGCCACCACGGCGATCATCGCCGCGGGAATCCTCGAGTCGCACCCCGGCGAGACGGTGATCCACAACCTGATCTGCTCCAAGACCGTGCCCGAGGTGGTCATCGAGGGGGGCGGCACGCCCGTACGCACCCGCGTGGGCCACTCGTTCATCAAGGAGGTGATGGCCGAGACCGGGGCGATCTTCGGCGGCGAACACTCGGCGCACTACTACTTCCGTGACAACTTCCGGGCCGATTCGGGGCTGATCGCGTCGCTCGTCGTGCTCGAGCAGATGTCCGCCAGCGGCAAGCCGCTGTCGGAGCTGCGCAAGCCGTTCGAGCGGTATGCGGCATCGGGTGAGATCAACACCCGGGTGGACGACACAGCAGCCGTCATCGATCGGGTCGCCACCCACTACGCGGCACAAGGCCACGCCGAGGACCGCACCGACGGCCTCACAGTGGATGCCGGCGACTGGTGGTTCAACCTGCGCCCGTCCAACACCGAGCCGCTGCTGCGCCTCAACCTCGAGGCCGCCGATGAGGCTGCCTGCGCCGCTCGGGTCGCAGAAGTGCAGTCGGTCATGGCAGGCTGAACGGCGATGAGCAACGAAACCACGGGTGCCTCCGACGCACTCGACCCCCGTCTGCTGGAGATCCTCGCTTGCCCTGAGGACAAGGGCCCGCTGCTGTACTTCGAGGACGAGTCGGCCCTGTACAACCCGCGCCTCAAGCGCCGGTACCCCGTTCGCGACGGCATCCCTGTGATGCTGCTGGACGAGGCCGTGTCGGTGGACGACAGCGAGGACGCCCGGCTCGCAGCCAAGGCGGAGGCCGAGGGCATAGAGCCGACCTTCCAGGCGGACTGAGCCGGGAGGCGCCATGCCTGCAGACCTGCACGAGGCTGACAGCCTCGACATGTTCGGCGCCACGTTCGCGCTGCCGGACCAGATCGAACACGCCGCCGCGGTGGCCGCCGATGTCGACGGCCTGCCCTCGGGCGACGGCGCAACCGCGGCCATCGTGATGGGGATGGGTGGAAGCGGAATCGGTGGTGACGTGGCCGCGGCCGTGGCCGCTCCCGACGCCGCCGTGCCGGTGCTCGTGTCGAAGCACTACGAGTGCCCCGCATGGGTCGGGCCCGACACGGTGGTGCTCGCCAGCTCGTTCTCCGGCAACACCGAGGAGACCGTGGCTGCGGCCACCGCGGCAGCGGAGGCCGGTGCGCGCATGGTCGTGATGGCCTCCGGTGGCGAGCTCGCACGCCTGGCCGACGAGTGGGGCGCACCGCTGGTGCAGTTCGACCCGGCGATCCCTATGCCCCGCGCAGGCATCGGAGCCGTGTCTGTGTCACCGCTGGTGGTGCTGGCGCGCATGGGATTGCTGCCCGACGTCACACCGCAGGTCGAGGCCGCCGTGTCCCAGCTGCGCAAACGCGCATCCAAGCTGGAAGGCGACGACAACGCCGCTGTCGGCCTGGCCCGCCAGATCGGCCGCACGATGCCGCTGGTGTACGGCGGGGGAGTGCTCGGTGAGGCTGCCGCATGGCGCTGGAAGGGCCAATTCAACGAGAACCCCAAGGTTCCGAGCTGGCCCAACCGCCTGCCCGAGCTGACCCACAACGAGATCGCCGGTTGGGCGGTGAACGGTGACGTGACCCGACAGGTATTCACCCTGTTGTTGTTGCGCCACGACTTCGAGCACCCTCAGGTCGGCCGGCGCTTCGAGATCGTGGCCGAGGTGTGCGACGAGGTCGTGGCCGACGTGATCTCGGTTCAGGCCGAGGGTGAGGGACCGCTGGCGCAGTTCATGGACCTGACGCTGTTCGGAGACGTGGCGACTCTCCACCTGGCGATCGACCTCGGCGTCGACCCGGGGCCCATCCCGCTGCTCGACGACATCAAGGCCCGCCTCAAGTCCTGAGGGCTGACCACTGGTTCGCTCGGTCGCTTTGTTGGTGCTCAATCACGCTATGCGTGATTGAGCACCAACAAAGGGCCGCAAAACGACCCAGGCCCGGCAGGGCCGCGTGTTGCGGCACCGCCGGGCCCGTCAGGGATCGGGTTGGTCAGCCGTTGTCTCCGACGCAGCCCTTGTCGAGGATCTCGGGGTCGATGCCGGCGCTGGCCGAGCCACACGGGTCCTGGCCCGGGACTTCCCACTTGCCGTCGACCGACTCGAGGATGATGCCGTTGCCATTCGAGAGCGACACACCGGCGAAGCCGTCGGAGCAGATGTACGAGCTGGCGGTGTCACCCGAGGGCAGGCCCGCAGCGATGGCGGTGCCGGTGCACGGAGCCGTGCCACCCGAGGGGGTGGTGGTCGTCGTCGACGACGTCGGCGTCGATCCGTCACAGACCTTCGTGCCGGCATCAACGGCCTTGGTGAGCGCTTCCTGGGTCTTGGAGCCGACCTCGCCGTCGGGTGTCAGGCCCTCGGCCTTCTGGAATGCCACGATCGCAGCATCGGTCTCGGGACCGACGATCCCGTCATCCGCGCCGGTGTAGCAGCCGACGTCCTTCAGTTCCTGCTGGATCTCCTCGTTGTACTTCTTGGTCTGGGCGCTCTCGCCGCCGCCCGAACCGCCGGAAGCCTCAGAGGTCGTGGTGGTTTCGTCGCTGTCGTCGCTGGAGCACGCTCCGGCCAACAGCATGAGCGCCGCTGCCGTCGCGACGATTGCCTGCATGCGCGGGCGTGTGATCTTATTCATCTGAGGGTCCTCTCCTGGGTGGAAGGGGTCGGGAATGGTTGTGCGAGACAAACTACGGGCCTCGGCGCCGCCGGAGGCCAATGCCTGCTGAGACGGCTGCGCGGTTGTGGGGGATGATAGTTGTGCGTGCAGACAGCCATCACCCGCGAGACGGCCACCGCTGGTGGCCAGGAGCCTATCGAGCCCCTCCGGCACATCGGCGCGCTCGATGGGCTGCGTGGCGTGGCCGTGGCCGTCGTGCTGGCCTACCACGGCGATGTCGCCTGGTTCGGGGGTGGGTTCCTCGGCGTGTCGATGTTCTTCACATTGTCGGGCTTCCTCATCACGTCGCTGCTGCTGCGCGAGTGGGCAGGCGGGGGTTCGGTGGACCTGCGCAGGTTCTGGTCGAGGCGGTTCCGGCGGCTCCTGCCGGCGTCGTGGATGACGATGGCAGCGGTGCTGGCGCTGGCCATGGTCGGGGTGTGGACCGCTTCCCAGCTGCGGTCCCTGCGCCTCGACGTGCCCTTTGCGATCGCGGAGTTGTTCAACTGGCACCTGATCGCGCAGGGCACCTCGTACGGGGCTTCCGTATCGGCGCCCTCCCCACTCCAGCACTTCTGGAGCCTTGCGGTGGAGCAGCAGTTCTATGTGGTGCTGCCCCTCGTGGTGCTCGGCGCGCTGACGCTGGCCAATCGGGGAGCGGGCGCCCGGCTCCGCAATCCGCTTGTGGCGGTGGGCGTGGTGCTCGGCGCGCTCGCCCTGGCTTCTGCGGCCGCCAACTGGCACTTCGCCCGGGTGTCGGTGGACCGCGCATACCTCGGAACCGACACGCGGGCAGCCGAGATGCTCGTGGGTGCTGTCCTGGCCGCCGCGACGACGCGGAAGCTGCGGGTAGCCAGCGCGCGGGCGCGGCGTGCCCTGGCGGCGTGCGCCGCCGTCGCCCTCACTGCGCTCGTGATCCTCGTGCACACGGCGACGGTGTCGGCCACGTGGCTGTACCCGTGGGGACTGCTGCTCACGGCGGCCGCCACGGCCACGGTGGTCCTGGCAGCGTCGCAGGAAGGGTTGCTGGCGGCCGGGCTGTCCGTGGCACCGCTGGTCGGCCTGGGTCGCATCAGCTACGGCGTGTACCTGATCCACTGGCCGGTGTTCCTCTGGCTTACACCCGCTCGCACCGGCCTCGACGGCTGGCTGCTGCTGGCCGTCCGCTTGACGATCACACTCGGCGCGGCCTGGGTCTCGTTCCGGATGCTCGAGCGGCCGGTGCGGTTGGGATCCCTTTTCTCGACCAGGACGGTCGGCCGGGTACTTCCCGCTGCCGCAGTGTGCCTCGTCGTCACAGCACTGCTCGTTTCCGCCAGCGCCCCGGCACAGCCCGCCTGGCAGCGCGCCTCGGACGAGCGACCCATCGAGGTGGTCGAGCCGCCGTCACCTCCGACGAGCATTGCCGAATCGCCATCCCCGGATCCCCCGACGACGGTCCCGGGCAGAGTTCCGGCACCGCAGCCGACGACTACATCGCCCCCTGCGGTTCCGGCATCCCGAGTGCTGTTCGTGGGGGACTCCATCGCCCGCAGCCTCCAGGATGACTTCGGCGATGTACTCGGATCGCTCGGCGTCGCCTTTGCCGGAGCGTCATCGCCCGGATGTGGCCTGGTCACCGGCTTCCCCACCGACGAGGAGGGCCGGGTGGCGCAGATGACGAGCGCTTGTGACGCCGCGATCCCGCGCCGCCAGCTCGAGGGCGTGTCGGCCGCCTCGCCCGACCTGGTCGTTGCAATGTCGAGCTGGGAGATGACCAACCGGCAGGTCGACGGCACCTGGTATCCGTTCGGCACACCCGGGTTCGACGCGGTCATGACAGGGCTCTACGGCGAGGCGGTCGACCGTTTGGCTTCGGGGGGAGCGCGGGTCGCCCTGGTGCTGTTGCCCGACGTGGTCGAGGGCGCCGAGCAGCCAGTCGGCGCCCAGGAGGTGGAGCGGAACCGACACCTCAACGCTCTGCTGGAGGCCGTCGCCGCGGCCGACCCGAGGGTGCTCACCGTCGACCTCTCCTCGAGGGTGTGCCCGGCCGACCCGTGCCCCCAGGTCGTCGACGGGCTCGAACTGCGGGCGCTCGATGGTCGCCACTTCGATGATCCCGCGGCGTCGCGCCGTGTGGCCGAGTGGCTGGCGGCTGATGTGATGGCGCTCGACCTCGCGCCCTGACGGTGCGCGACGGCTCCCGGCGCCGAGGCAGGGTCAGTCGTCGAGGTGGCCCAGCACCGCCGCGCTGAAAGCGCCGGGAGCCTCGATGGTGGGGTAGTGCCCCACGCCTTCCAGGACCGTCAGGCCGGCATCCGTGCGACGCTGCGCGAGCTTGTGCGCCATTGCGACCACCGCGATGGGGTCGAGCTCGCCCCACACGATCGACAGCGGCGAGGGGTGGTTCTCGATTGCACCGGTGAAGCGTTCCTCGTTGTCGCGCCGGTCGCTCAGGTAGCGGATCAGCCTCGGCAACAGGAGCGCTCCCTCGTCGTGGCAGATTGACTCGGCCGCGGCCAGCAGTTCTTCGGGGCCGGGGTTGGAGGTCGGTGTTCCTTGGGGAGCCATGGTCTCGCGCAGGCTCACGGCGAGTTGTTCGGCGGACGGACCGATCTCGGCGGACAGCTTGGCATCGGCAGCCGACCAGAGCATGTGCTGGGCGTCGGTGAGTTGGGCCATGTCGAGGTAGATCGACCCGTTGGTGAGGATGCGGTGCCGGATTCTCACGGCCTTGCCGTCGACGGTGAGTTCACCCGCCATGTCACGGGCGAGTAGTTCGCCACCGACTGTGTCACCCATGTCGTGGGTGATCAGGTCGAATTCCCGAAGACCGGTCTGTTCGAGCACGCCGGCGGTCGCATCGGCGGCGCTGGCGATGCCATAGGGGCGGTCGTGCTTTGAGGACAGTCCGAAACCCGGCAGGTCGAACAGCACCACCCGGCGGCGAGCTGACAGCTGGGGGAGTACGGGCGCCCAGTCAACCGACGACGTGGGGAAACCGTGGATCACGAGCAGCGGCGCGGCATCGGTACGCTCTGCCGCGGGCGTGTCGACCACGAAGACGCTGTCGTCGCCGACGGGCACCCTGTCGCCGCGCTGGCTCCACTCGTCGAGATTCATCGGGCAAGCCTCGCGCGGCCTCCGGGCACCGAATGCGTATCTGGGCCACAATCGTCGCGGCAGCTACAATTCCTGGAGCTTCGCGGGCTGCCCTGTACCCGGTGTCAGACGACCCCAGCCCGTTCTGCCATCCAACACGTCTGACCCGCGCTTGCCCGCGCAGGAGGAGTAACCATGTCCCTCACCGACTACAAGGTCGCCGACCTGTCGCTCGCCCCGCTCGGGCGCAAGCAGATCCAGCTCGCCGAGCACGAGATGCCCGGCCTCATGGCCATCCGCGCCGAATACGCGGATGCGCAGCCCCTGGAAGGCGCCCGCATCACCGGTTCGCTGCACATGACCGTGCAGACCGCTGTACTCATCGAGACCCTCACCGTGCTCGGCGCCGATGTGCGCTGGGCCAGCTGCAACATCTTCTCCACCCAGGACGAGGCCGCAGCCGCGATTGCGGTCGGCCCCAACGGCACCGTCGATGACCCCCAGGGCGTCCCCGTGTTCGCATGGAAGGGCGAGACCCTCGAGGAGTACTGGTGGTGCACCGAGCAGGCACTGCGCTGGGACGACGGCACCGCCGGCCCCAACATGATCCTCGACGATGGCGGCGACGCCACGATGCTCGTGCACAAGGGTGCCGAGTACGAGGCTGCCGGCGAGGTCCCCGACGCCACCGACGACGACCCGGAGGAATGGCACGTGTTCCTCGACCTTCTGCGTCGCTCGCTGCCTGAGGACGGCAACCGCTGGACCGCCATCGGTGCCGGCATCCTCGGCGTCACCGAGGAAACCACCACCGGTGTGCACCGTCTGTACCAGATGTTCGAAGCCGACCAGCTGCTGTTCCCGGCGATCAACGTCAATGACGCGACAACCAAGTCGAAGTTCGACAACCTCTACGGCTGCCGCCACAGCCTCGTGGACGGCATCAACCGGGCCACCGACGTCATGCTCGGCGGCAAGACCGCCGTGGTGTGCGGCTACGGCGACGTCGGCAAGGGCTGTGCCCAGTCACTGCGCGGCCAGGGCGCCCGCGTGATCGTCACCGAGATCGACCCGATCTGTGCCCTGCAGGCCGCCATGGAGGGCTACGAAGTGGCCCGCCTGGAAGACGTGATCAGCACGGCGGACGTGTTCATCACCGCCACCGGCAACAAGGACATCATCACTGCGGAGCACATGGGCGCCATGAAGCACCAGGCGATCGTGGGCAACATCGGCCACTTCGACAACGAGATCGACATGGCCGGCATCCTCAGGATGAGCGACGTGACCCGCGTCGAGATCAAGCCTCAGACAGACGAGTTCGTGTTCCCCGACGGCCACTCGGTGATCGTGCTGGCCGAGGGCCGGCTGCTCAACCTCGGTTGCGCGACGGGCCATCCGAGCTTCGTGATGAGCTGCTCGTTCTCGAACCAGGTGCTCGCCCAGATCGAGCTGTTCTCCAAGAACGGGAACTACCCGACCGGCGTCTACGTGCTGCCCAAGCAGCTCGACGAGATGGTCGCCCGCTTCCACCTCGACTCGCTCGGGGTACGGCTCACAGAGCTGTCGCCGGAGCAGGCCGACTACCTCGGCATCCCGGTCGAGGGCCCCTACAAGCCCGAGCACTACCGCTACTGAGCGGCCTCGGTCGCCTCCTCGTCGTTCTGTTGGTGCTGGATTGCGCAATGCGTGATCCAGCACCAACAGAGCACTCTGCCCACGACAGGGCGCTGCGGTAGGTTGCGCCGATGGAAGAACTGACGGGCAAGACAGGCGTGATCACCGGTGCGGCATCCGGCATCGGCAGGGCGATGGCGGTCGCGTTCGCTGCGGAGGGCATGCACCTGGCTCTGGCGGACATCGAGCCCGGGCCCTTGGAGGACACAGCCGAGATGGTGCGCTCCGAAGGCGTCAACGCGATTGCGGTCGCCACCGACGTGAGTGACGGCACCCAGGTGGAGGCCCTGGCGGAACGCACCATCGGCGAGTTCGGCGAACTACACCTCGCATGCAACAACGCCGGTGTTTCCGGCGGTGGCCTCACGTGGGAGATCGACATAGACACCTGGAACTGGGTGCTCGGAGTGAACCTCTACGGAGTCATCCACGGTCTTCGCAGCTTCACCCCGAGGATCATCGAGTCCGGTGGCGGGCACATCGTCAACACCGCGTCGATGGCCGGGCTCACCTCGCCGCCGGGAATGTCGCCCTACAACGTCTCCAAGCATGCTGTGGTCACGCTGTCCGAGTCGATGTCGGTGGAGCTCGAGATGACCCACCCCGAGGTCGGTATCTCGGTGCTGTGCCCCGGTTGGGTGCGAACCCGGATCCACGAGGCCGACCGCAACCGGCCGTTGGATCCGGCCGCCGTGGAGGATGATCAGCCGGAACTGGAGGGGATGCGCGACCTCGTGGCCGGCCTCATCGAGGGTGGTCTCGATCCCGCCGCGGTGGCGGCACAGGTTGTGAGCGCGGTCAAGGAGCGCCGCAGCTGGGTGTTCACACACCCCGACTGGATGGAGATGGCCACCGGCCGCACCGAACGCATCGTGGCCGGTGAGGCACCGTCGGTCTCCTTCCTGCCGGGAACGATGGGCAACTGACGCTTCAGCGCATTTGCGCGAACTGCTCCAGCAGCGAGTCCAGCGCCTCGAGTCGCCGGGCGCCGACCCCGATCACGAAGTCGGGCACGATCAGTTCGTCGACTCCAACCGCGTCGTATTCTGCCGCAGCCTCGGCGATCTGTTCGGGCCTTCCGGCCAGGGCGGCCCTGGGTGCCATCGACTTCACGAACGACGAGGCTGCCTCGTCGTCCTCGGTGAGCAGCACCAGCGCCTGGGTCGACCTGGCGATGGACGCGGGGTCGCGGCCGACCGGCTCGCACGCGGCCTCGAGCACGGCGGTGCGTTCGGCGATGGCACCGGGAAGCCCCCACATGTTCCATTCATCCGCGTAGCGCGCCGCGATGCCGATCATGCGGTCACCCTTGGCTCCGACGAGCAGTGGCAGGGGCGACTGCGCGGGCTTGGGCTCGCAGACCGCGCCGGTCATCTTGAACCAGTCGCCGTCGAAATCGGTCACGGCCTCGCACAGCAGTGACCTCGTCACCTCACACGTCTCGGCGAAGCGGGCTACCCGGGCGCGCAGCGGCGGCAGGTGGATGCCGTACTGGGCGTGTTCGTTCACCTGCCAGCCCGCCCCCAGCCCGAGCACCAGTCGGCCGCCGCTGAGCTGGTCGACAGAAGCGGCCCAGTTGGCGAGGACTGCCGGGTGCCGGTAGGTGGTGCCGAACACGAGAGAGCCGAGCCGTACGTCGGTGGTCGCCGTGGCCAGTGCGGCCAGCAACGCCGTGGCCTCGAGCACCGGCGCGTCGACCGCTCCGAACCCACCGTCGTCGCCCATGAAGTGATCTGACACGTAGACGCCGTCCCACCCGGTCGAGTCGGCGTGTCGGGCGACCTCGAGGAAGTCGGCAACGGGCTGGGCGGGGCTGGGCCACACGGAGAAGCGCATGGCCAGAACCTACGCCGGGTGCGGCGCGGCTCGGATAGGTTTCGGCATTCATCCAGTAGTCGGGGAGGTCGGCTGACATGGCGCTGTCGGGAAGTGTGAGCGGCATCGACCACATCGTGGTCAACGCACCGGACCCCCTGGTACTAGTCGACTGGTACGTGGACAAGCTCGGGCTGAGGGCCGAACGGGTGGAGGAGTTCCGGCGTGGCGAGGTGTTCTTTCCGTCGGTACGCATCGACGACACCACGATCATCGATGTGTTCCCCACCGAGCGCACCGGTGAGAACCTCAACCACTTCTGCCTTGTGGTCGAAGGAGGCGACGTTGCGGCGA
Organism: Actinomycetes bacterium; assembly: GCA_024222295.1. Taxonomy (NCBI): domain Bacteria; kingdom Bacillati; phylum Actinomycetota; class Actinomycetes; species Actinomycetes bacterium. The sequence continues at coordinate 119,104 of JAAEPF010000025.1, read as the reverse complement.
TCGCTCAGGATCCCGACTTCGAGGTGGTGGACGGGCCCGACCGCCGTTGGGGAGCCCGCGGTGACGGCCTGTCGGTCTACGTGCTCGATCCGTTGGGCAACACCGTGGAGTTGCGCAGCTACGAAGCTTGACGGCCCGCGGTCCGGTCACCTCGCGATCGGGCTCGTGCGAGCGCGACAGCGATGACCTCGGTGGAGCCGGCGGCGCGCAGTGCAGCCGCCGCAGCGGACATCGTGGCACCGGAAGTGACCACGTCGTCCACCACCATCACCCGCGGCGGTACGGCGACGGTGGCCACGAATCGAACTCCATCCACGCGCTGTGCCCGTGACGCTCCTTCGAGGGCGCCCGAGCGGCGCTGCAGCAGCCGGCCACAGCCTGCGCCGAGCCGCCGGGCCAGTTCCCGCGCCACCAGTTCCGATTGGTCGTAGCCCCGGGACCGCCGCCGTTGTGCTGTGGTGGGCGCCCATGTGACCGCCAGGGGCCGGGACCGTTCGCCGGCGAGCCGGACGGTGGGTGCGACGCCGGTCGCGAGGGCCCCGGCCACAAGCGGGATCGCCACGCGCCGGTTGGCCCGCTTCAGCGCCAGCACCAGGTCGCGGCCCGCCCCTTCGTAGTCGCACAGGGCGATCAGGTGGTCCACTCCGGGCGGGAGTGGCATCTCGGGAGGGGGCCGGAAGCTCGCGCCGCAGCTCGAGCAGAGCGGCCCGGCTGCGGTGTCGCACAGTACGCAACGGGGCGGAAACAGCATGTCGAGCACGCCGGCGAGGCTACGGCCCGCCCGTGACATCGCTCAGGGGTCGCCGATCTGCGGTGAATGGCAGCGCCCGACCCTCTGTAGAGTGGTCTGGCTATGGGTTTCATGGATCGACTGCTGAAGGCTGGCGAGGGAAAGAAGGTCCGCGCCCTGAAGGACCTGTGCCCCGACATCGGGGCGCTCGAGCCCGAGATCCAGGCTCTTTCGGACCAGGACCTGGCCCGCAAGACGGTGGAGTTCCGCGAGCGCCTCGACCGTGGCGAGGAACTCGACGACCTGCTCATCGAGGCCTTCGCCGTGGTGCGCGAGGCGGCCACCCGCGAGATCGGCCAGCGCCACTACGACGTGCAGCTGATGGGCGGAGCGGCCCTTCACTTCGGCTGGGTCGCCGAGATGAAGACCGGCGAGGGCAAGACCCTCGTCTCCACGCTGCCCTGCTACCTCAACGGCCTGACCGGCGACGGCATGCACGTCATCACGGTCAACGACTACCTGGCCACCCGTGACGCCGAGTGGATGGGCCAGATCCACCGCCGCCTCGGCCTGAGCGTCGGTCTCGTGCTACCCCGCAACGACCCGGCTTCGTACAAGCGGGAGCAGTACGCGTGTGACATCACCTACGGCACCAACAACGAGTTCGGCTTCGACTACCTGCGCGACAACATGGCGATGTCGATGGAGGAGAAGGTCCAGCGCGGGCACTCCTACGCGATCGTCGACGAGGTCGACTCGATCCTCATCGACGAGGCCCGCACCCCACTGATCATCTCCGGCAAGGTCGGCGACGCAGCGAAGCTCTACTACAAGTTCGCCGCCGTGGCCCGCGGCCTCACCAAGGACGTCGACTACGAGGTCGACGACGAGAAGAAGATCGTGTTCCCCCTGCCGCCGGGCATCGAGAAGGTCGAAAAGGAACTCGGCGTCGAGAACCTCTACGACGACGTCGCCACGAGCCTCGTTCACCAGCTCAACGTGGCCATCAAGGCCAAGGAGCTGTACCGCCGCGACACCGAGTACCTGGTCGCCGATGGCGAGGTGAAGATCGTCGACGAGTTCACCGGTCGCGTGCTCGAAGGGCGCCGCTGGTCAGAGGGCCTCCACCAGGCCGTCGAGGCCAAGGAAGGCGTGAAGATCAAGGAGGAGAACCAGACCCTCGCCACGGTCACCCTCCAGAACTACTTCCGCATGTACGACAAGCTCGCCGGCATGACCGGCACCGCGGTCACCGAAGCCGCCGAGCTGATGGGCACATACAACCTTCAGGTCGTGCCGATCCCGACGCACCGCCCGATCGCCCGCGACGACCAGCCGGACCTGATCTACCGAACCGAAGACGCCAAGTTCAACGCGGTCGCCGACGACATCGAGGAGCGGTCCTCCACCGGCCAGCCGGTGCTCGTGGGCACGACCTCCGTGGAGAAGTCCGAGAAGCTGTCGCGTGTGCTCGAGAAACGCGGCATCGAACACCACGTGCTCAACGCGAAGCAGCACACCAAGGAAGCCGAGGTGGTCACCCAGGCCGGCAAGACCGGCGCCGTCACCGTGGCCACCAACATGGCGGGCCGTGGTGTCGACATCCTGCTCGGCGGCAACCCCGAGGGCCTCGCTGAGGCCGAGATCAACGCCCTGACCGCAATGGGCGAGTTCGAGGGCGACGACGTCGGCGACGGCGCCGATGACGGCATCGTCGACGAGTCCGGATTCACTCCGGCCCAGAGGAAGCGGTACGAGTCGCTCGTCGAGAGCTACACCGCCAGGTGCAAGGAAGAAGGCGGGAAGGTCCTCGAGCGGGGTGGCCTGTACGTGCTCGGCACGGAGCGCCATGAGTCGCGCCGGATCGACAACCAGCTACGTGGCCGCTCCGGACGACAGGGCGATCCGGGAGCCAGCCGCTTCTACCTGAGCCTCGAAGACGACCTCATGCGCTGGTTCGCCACCGGCGCCATCGAGTGGGTGATGGGCAAGGGCTGGGACGACGAGGTGCCGATCGAGGCGAAGATGGTCACCCGCGCCATCGAGAAGGCGCAGAACACCGTCGAGGCCCGCAACGGCGAGATCCGCAAGAACGTCCTCAAGTACGACGAGGTGCCCAACGAGCAGCGCAAGGTTATCTATGCGCGGCGTGACGAGGTGCTGGCCGGATCCGACCTGCGGGACGAGACGCTCGAATCGCTCGCAGCGGTGGTCGACGACCTGCTCGAGACCCACTGCGAATCGGACTACTCCGAGGAATGGGATCTCGAAGCGCTCCTGGCCGACACGGCTACCTACTGGCCGACCGAACTCGACGAGTCAGCGGTTGCCGGCGCGGCCAGCTCCGATGAGATCTACGACGTTCTCATGGCCGATGGCACTTCGCATTACGAGGCGCGCGAGGCCGAGTTCGGCGAGGACAACATGCGTCAGATCGAGCGCCAGGTGATGCTCCGGGTGATCGACGCGCGCTGGCGTGAGCACCTCAAGGAGATGGACCACCTCCGCGACGGCATCAACCTTCGTGCGCTCGGCCAGAAGGACCCGCTGTCGGAGTGGCAGCGCGAGGCCTATGACATGTTCGGCCAGCTGATGGACACGGTGAACCGCGAATACGTGCAGTACGTGATGCGGGTGCAGCTGTCCGAGCAACCCGAGACTCCGAAGGTCGCTCCCCAGAAGTTCGACTACACCGCGCCCACCAACCCGGTACAGGGCGCCGGCGCCGCGGCGCAGCCAGCGGCGGTCGGAGCCGCTGCATCGGCGGGCGCTACACAGGTCGCCTCCGACGCCGGACCGGCACAGGTGCAGGCCGACCAGCCCCAGGGGGCCCAGCAGCCCGTGGTGAAGACCGAGTGGGAGAAGACTCCGCGCAACGCGCCCTGCCCGTGTGGCAGTGGCAAGAAGTACAAGCAGTGCCACGGCAAGAACTAGCCGGAGCGGGGCTCTGAGCATGCAGGATTTCACCCCCCGCACGAGCGCGCGCGAGGAGCGCCTCGCCGAGGCCCGGGGCTACCTGTGCGTCGACGAGCTCGTGGCCCGTCGGCCCCAGCTCGAGGCTGAGCTCGGTCGCCCCGACTTGTGGGACGACGCCGATGCAGCCCAGGCGCTGCAGCGCGAGTTCGCGGAGCTGGGCGACGACATCGAGTTGTTCGAGGGCATGCAGTCAAGGCTCGAGGACGTGCAGACGCTCGCAGAGCTGGCCCGCGAGGAGGGCGACGAGTCCCTGGAGGCCGAGATCGAAGCCGACCTCGCATCACTCGAGTCCGACTTCGACTCGCTCGAGCTGCGTGCGCTGTTCACCGGCGACTACGACGACCTCGACGCGATCGTCGAGGTCAATTCCGGCGCCGGGGGAGTGGACGCGCAGGACTGGGCCGAGATGCTGCTGCGCATGTACATCCGCTGGGCCGAGCGACGTGGCTTCGACCTCGAGCTCGACAGCGTCAACGAGGGTGGCGAGGCGGGCATCAGCTCCGCGGAGTTCATCATGAAGGGGCGCAACGCCTACGGCTGGCTCCGTAGCGAACACGGCATCCACCGGCTCGTGCGCATTTCGCCGTTCGACAACAACGCCCGTCGCCAGACCAGCTTCGCGTCGGTCAAGGTCACGCCGCTGTTCGACGACGTCGACGACGTCGACATCGACGAGAAGGACCTGCGCATCGACGTCTACAGGTCCTCCGGCGCGGGTGGCCAGCACGTCAACGTGACCGACTCGGCGGTGCGAATCACCCACCTGCCGACCGGCATCGTGACGTCCTGCCAGAACGAGCGGTCCCAGCACCAGAACAAGGACCGTGCCATGACGATGCTCAAGGCGAAGCTGCTCGAAGCGGAGCGGCGCAAGCAGGCGGAGAAGGTCGCCGAGATCACTGGTGAGGATTCGGCGGTCGACTTCGGCAGCCAGGACCGCAACTACGTGCTGCAGCCGTACCAGCAGGTCAAGGACCTGCGGTCGGGTCTGGAGTTGTCGAACCCCGACGAGGTGCTCGACGGCGACCTCGACGACCTCATGGAGTCATACCTGCAGTGGATGCGCTCGCGTGGGGCCGCCACCTGAGAGTATGGGCGGCAACTGAGAAGTTGCTGTGATGATCCGCGACCGATGGGGCGTGGGCTGTCACACTTCCGTAACATGACCCTTCCCCGCAGCCGGGCCTGTCTGGCCCGCAACTGCCGCCAACCCCCCGGGATCAGTTCGTGATCAAGCTCGACGACGTGACCAAGGTCTACAAGGGCGAACACGTCGCCCTTCGCGACGCCTCGGTCGACATTGCCAAGGGCGAGTTCGTGTTCCTTGTCGGCCCCTCTGGCTCCGGCAAGTCCACATTCCTTCGTCTGCTCAACCGCGAGGAGCGTCCCGAGAAGGGCGACATCTTCGTGGCTGGCAAGGACATCGGCCGCCTCTCCAACCACAAGGTGCCCGACCTGCGCCGCAACGTGGGCTCGATCTTCCAGGACTTCAAGCTGCTGCCCACCAAGAGTGTCTACGAAAACGTGGCATTCGCCCTCGAGGCGATTGGCCGCCCCCGTGGCGCCATCAAGGAGTCGGTGCCCCAGATCCTCGACCTGGTGGGCCTCGCCTCCAAGGCGAAGAACATGCCCGATGAGCTCTCCGGTGGTGAGCAGCAGCGTGTGTCGATCGCCCGGGCGTTCGTCAACCGGCCGCTGATCCTGCTGGCGGACGAGCCCACCGGCAACCTCGACCCCGCTACATCCGTCGGCATCATGAAGCTGCTCGACCGGATCAACCGCACAGGCACGACCGTGGTGATGGCGACCCATGACCGCGGCATCGTCGACACGATGCGGCGAAGGGTGATCGAGTTGGACGACGGCCGAATCGTGCGCGACCAGGTTCGCGGCGTGTACGAGTGAGGTCGGGATGGCAGTAAGGCTCGACTACGTGGCGCGGGAGACGGGTTCCAACCTCGCGCGCAACTTCACGCTCACGTTCGCAGCGATCCTCACCGTGGCTGTGTCACTCACGATGGTGGCGGCCAGCTACCTGATCGGCCAGGGAATCAACAACAGCTTCCTCGGGCTGCGCTCCGAACAGCGCCTCTTCGTCTACATGAATCCGAGCGCCACCGAGGAGCAGACGGATGCGGTCGCCGGGGCCCTCGACGACAGTGGCCAGGTCGATGATGTGGTGTTCTTCGACCGCGACCGCACCTTCGAGGAGTTCCAGACGCTGTTCCGCGACCAGCCGGATCTGGTCAACTCGGTGAACGCCGAAGACCTGCCCACGAGCTTCCGGATCAAACCGGAGTCGACCGACGCCGAAGTGGTGTCGTCGCTCGGCGACTCGCTGGCCACGCTCGAGGGCGTCAAGCAGGTGCAGTACGCAGCCGAGTACGCGCGCGACATCCAGCGGTCGGTCACCACGCTCAACACATGGGTGCGCTTCGTGGGCGTGATCCTGATCGCCGCGTCGGTGCTGCTGATCTTCAACACCATCCGCACGGCGGTCTTCGCGCGCCGTCGCGAGATCGAGGTGCAACGCCTGGTGGGTGCGCGCAACTGGTTCATCCGCATGCCGTTCATCGCCGAGGGCCTCGTGCACGGCCTGTTGGGCGCAGTCCTGGCTGCCGGCGGAGCACTGGCTTTCGACGCGCTGTGGAAGCGGAATTTCGTGGAGCAGGTGTCCTTCGAGCTGCTCAACGAGATCCGTTGGGACAGCGGGGATGTGATGATGTCGATCGTGATCGTTTTCGTCATCGGTGCCATCACCGGCGCCGTGGGCTCAGGCATCGCGGTCAGCCGCTTCCTGCGCATCTGACCCCTATTTCACAGCGCCGGCCGCGCTCGGTACCGTTTTGTGATGGCTGGGGCGATAGTCGGGCGGAAGTCGAGATCGCGGGCACGCACGCTGGCGTGGCTGGGCGCGTTGTTGGGGCTGATGATGCTCACCGCTGCATGCCTTCCGGCGCAGCCGTCGGCTGGCCGCGGCACACCGGTGAAGCGGGTACTGATCATCGGCGACTCGATCGCGCACGGTCTGTTCGGCACGACGCCGAAGGTGCATTCACGACTCACGGCGGCGCTTGCCGATCGTGGCGTGGCGCTGCGCATCGATGGGTATCCCGGTGAGAACCCGATCGACACCTGGCCGTCCAACAGCACCGGCTGGCTGGACCGGATGCGCGCACAGATCGCCGCGTTCGATCCCGACATGGTGATCGTGCAGTCGATGCTTTTCCCTGATCCGGACAATCCGGCAAGGCGCGAGCTCTACCTCGGCGGCACTCGGGCATTGCTCGACATCGCCGGCTCCAGGGGCGCCCATGTCTACTTGGTGAACCACCCGATCCCGCCCGGAGCGCAGGAAGCGCATGCGCGAGCTGTTGCACAGTCGCTGCAGGCACAGGCAGCGGCCGGTCGCGGCATCTCCACGATTCCGCTCGACTACTGGCTGGGCAGCTGTGACCGACCGTACGTTTCCGACGGCTGGCACCTGAGCGCCAACGGCCAGGCGTGCCACACCCTCGCCATGGTTGCCGCAGTCGACCAACTCCGCGGCCAGAACGGCTGACAAGACGTCGATCTCGGCGGCGAGATGATGCGATCCGGGGAGACAGCGGGGGCGAGTCGTGAGAGAATCTGCGGATGGTCGCCGTCAACTCCACGATGTTGGAGCTGGGCACCGCCGCTCCCCACTTCGATCTTCCTGATCCCAGCGGTGGGACCTGCTCCCTTGCCGATGCCTCCGGCGGCCGACCGTTGCTGGTGGCGTTCGTGTGCAACCACTGCCCATACGTGCGCCACCTGGGGCCCACCTTCGGCAGGGTGGCCCAGCAACTCGACGGGTTGGGGGTGTCGGTCGTGGCGATCAACAGCAACGACGTGGAGCATTATCCCGAGGACGGTCCTGAGGAGATGGTGCTCATGGCCAAACGGTGGGGCTGGGACTTCCCGTACCTGTTTGACGAGGACCAGTCCGTAGCCAAGGCCTACAGGGCTGCCTGCACGCCCGACCTGTTCCTGTTCGACGCGGATCTGAGGTTGGCCTACCGCGGTCAGTTCGACGGCTCACGTCCCCGCAACGACGAACCGGTCGACGGGGCCGACGTCCTCGCCGCCGGCGAGGCAATTGCCGCGGGTCGCCCGGCCCCCGAACCGCAGGTGCCGTCAATCGGCTGCAACATCAAGTGGCGCGCCGGCAACGAGCCCGACTGGTTCAGCTGAGCACCGCCCCGCCGCGCGGCGAGTCGACAGATCAGTCCTCTGTCAGCCCTACTTCCCAGAGCGTGCCGTCTGACTCCGGGAAGTGGTACCGAACGAGGCGATCGCGGTCGTCGAGCCAGAACTCGGCGTCGTCGTCGTAGTTGCCGCCGACGTATCGGCAGTGGCGCAGGCCCGGGTGCTCGCTCGAGGGGTCGGGCGCTTCGACGCCGAGACGTTCGGCCCGGCGTGTCTGGATGCTGGGCGTCAGCAGCGACTCCGGGTCGCCGGGGTCGAGCGCAGGCACCACGACAGTGGCTTCTCCGCTCAGTATCGTGGCCGCGATGGCGGGGCCCTGGAAGACCCTCAGCAGCGGCGACAGCACGGCGTCGCCGCCGGGGTCGACCTCGGAGTCCTCGTAGTTGCCGTCGGCCATGTGGCGCACCCTGAGCTGGCCGATCGTGAGCATGTACATCGCCTGCACCGTCGGCAGCTCGCCGCCTTCGATCGACAACCGGACCTGGCCGTTGGTTTCGTCGGAGATTCGCACCTCGGCGCTGATGGTTGCCCCGTCCGGTGAGGTCCGCTTCGAACGCACCTGGGTGCCGTCGCCGCTGACCTCGAACGTTTCGGTGATCCCGCTCGGCTCGCCGTTGCGCAGGTAGGTGTAGGTGCCCGAACCGTCAGCCGGCAGCGGGATGCGCACGGTCGAGTCGGAGAACTGTGTCGAGGTGTCGGTCATGGCGCAGAGCGTAGGCGGCACTGCGCCCGTTAGCGTGAGGGCGTGACAACAGCTGAGTCGATCTTCACGGGCGGTGCGGTGGAGCCGGTCACCGGCGACACCGCCGAGGCGGTCGCGGTCGCCGATGGCAGGGTGCTGGCGGTCGGCTCGGTCGATGATGTGATGGCATACCGCACCACTGCCACCGATCTGGTCGACCTCGGCGGCGACGCGCTGCTGCCGGGTCTGATCGAACCCCACACCCACCCCGACCTCTGTGGCCAGCTCTACTCGTGGGTCGACGTGTCCGGGTTCACGCACGACTCGGTCGAGGGCGTCGAGAACGCACTGAGCCACGCGATCGCGCAAGCGAAGCCGGGGGAGTGGGTGTACGCATTCGGGCTCGACTTCATGCTGACTCCCGATCTGGGCACCTGGGACCGCGATCGCCTCGACGCGATGGCTCCGGACAATCCGGTCGCGATCATGATCCAGTCGATGCACACGGCGTTTGCCAACTCGGCGGCCTTGGCGGCTTCGGGCATCGATGAATCGATCGAGGACCCGGGCGACGGTGGCCGCTTCGTGCGTGACGCCAATGGCCGGCTGACCGGCCGGATCGAGGAACTCGGCGCGATGTGGCGCGTTCTGGCGCAGGGCATGCCAGGCGAGGACCTGCTGCGGCAACAGGTCGCAGAGCAGTACCGCCGCTATGCGGAGGTCGGCATCACCACAGTCGGCATGGCCGGCACGTTCCTCGGCGGCGGCGACTTCGCCACGTTCCGCAAGCTGGCCGGCCGCGACGACGTGCCGTTGCGGCTGGTTGCCTACATGCGCCACGAGGAAGCGCTCGACAGCCCACTGCGCCCGGGTGAGATCGAGGATGACGGCCTGTTCAGCGTGGCGGGGGCGAAGCTCTGGTACGACGGATCGCCGTACACGGGCACGATGCTGATGGATGAGCCCTACCTCGAGACCGACCTGTGCTGTTGCACGCTCGGCATCGAGGCCGGCTCGACGGGCAGGGCCAATTTCGATCCGCGTGACCTGCGGGAGATCCTGGGCGAGCTGCACGAAGCGGGCTGGCAGGTGATGACGCACGCGCAGGGCGACAAGGCGTGTCGGGAGACCCTCGATCTCTATGCACATGTGCTCGCCGACACACCCGAAGGGCACAGCCACGGGTGGCGACTGGAGCACTGTGCGCTCATCACCGACGCCGACCTGAAGAAGGCGGCCGCAATGGGCGTGTCGCCGAGCTTCCACGTCGACCATGTGCGTTGGTACGGCCCGGAGCTGCGTGACTCGATCATCGGCCCGCAGCGTGCCGACCGCCTGATGCCGATCCAGTTCGCGATCGACCATGGCCACCGCCCGAGCCTGCACGCCGACTCGCCGATGTACCCGCCGGGACCACTGCGCCTCGCCGGAACCGCTGCGAGCCGCCGGACGCGCCATGGCGACGTGCTCGGCCCTGGCCAGGCGATCTCAGTCGAGGCCGCGATCCGGGCGATCACGATCGATGCCGCCTGGCAGCTCGGAATGGACGACGAGGTCGGCTCGATCGAGGTCGGCAAGAGGGCCGACTTCACCCGTCTGGAGCGCAACCCGCTGAAGGTCGCTCCCGAGGAGATCGAGAACGTCGAGGTGGTGGGCACCTGGTTGGGCGGCGCTCCCATCGCAACCTGACCGTACTGTTCTGTCCGGCGGTTCAGAATTCGTTTCGCGGTGTCCCAGCCCTCCGGTACGGTGGGTGCAAACAAACGGGGCTGACTGGTTTCGACGTTGGGACCTGGAAGTCACGCTTGCGACCCGAGTTGTCTCAGACTCGATAAACGGGGACACCAAATGAACCGCCGATGAGCAGTTCGCTCTCGCCGCCTGACCTAGTCAGGTAGTGAAGAGTCATCGTGACCAGAAATGGCGCACGGGGCCTGATCCTCACAGCCCGGCAACAGAAGTGAGGGTGGACCGCAGGGAAAGACCGCTGACAGCCGGCAAAGACCGCTGACGTCGGGGAATAGACCCGGCAGTTGACCTCGGTCAGCCGACCCGCCGGTGCCACAGCTGTAAGTGGCAGAGTCGGGAATGGTCGTAGCGGGTGTGCCAACCACCTGGCGGACGGGGGTTCGATTCCCCCCAGCTCCACTGAGGGGTGGGAGCGAAATTCAGCTCCCACCCGGGGCGAAATTCGCAGGCACGGTACGACGCTGGGAGTCAGCCGAGCGCTGTGCGAGGAGTGGCGCGACCGGAGCGGTCAGCTGGTGACTGACGCCACGGGGATCAGCGTCAAGTTGGATACCTGCATGACACCACCGAGGCCCGCGCCGTCGGCGTCAGTGCAGTTCACGTTGACAGCTGTGGCACCGTCAACGGTGACCCAGCCGGTACCTGACACGGTGACCAGCTCGTCAGCAGCCAGATCTGCTTCACCGCCGCCCTGTGTGATCACGGTAGTTGGCGCCAACAGGACACATCGTGCTTCAACGGGGCTGCCGAGAGGCGTGGAGATCACCATCGACCAGTTGGCCATGTAGGTGCCCGCAGCCGGAGTTACGCCACCTGCTCCGAACGGTGACGTGAACGCGTTGAAATCGAAGATGACCTGACTTCCTTCGCTTAGTCCATAGGTAGCCAATGCGGGCCCAGCGGGGCCCGTGGCGCCGGTCGCACCCGTGGCGCCGGTCGGTCCGGCAGGCCCGGTCGGTCCGGTGTCTCCCTTGGGGCCTTGCGGCCCGGCGGGGCCAGGAGTACTGCCGCCCAGGCTGGCTGCGGCGACCCACTTGTCGTTCTCGCACTTGTAGAGCTGGCCGTACTGGCCGGCAAGGGGAAGGCTCGCGCCGCTCTGGCACGGCTCTCCGGATCGTGCGATGGAGAACGGATTGATGTCCCAGTCCTGTGCAGGTGTGTCGGCTGCCGCCAGCGGAGTCATGGCCAGGGCCAACAGTGCTGCGATGGCAATCGTGCGCTTCATTGGGGTGTCTCCCTTAGATCTTGTGTTATCGAGTGCCTATCGGCTGAACGCCACATCTCTTGAGTGAGCTCGAGTCCGTCGAGATGAACGACGTTCCGATCCAGACACTGCAGCTGGCCAAGTAGTCAGTCAAGGTCCGGCTCGGACCGCTGTTCGAGCCCTGAGCAGAGCACGGCTGCCAGGCGGGCCGCACGCAACGGTCGGTTGCCACTCGTCGCTTGGCTGTCTGTCCTGGTGGCGGTGAGTCGACGCCCGGGTGGTGTGACGATTCTGCGATCCGGTTGTGATGGGCGCGCTGCTCGGGCTCCGGTTGAGGCTGGATATCCATGTCACACAGGCGATCTGAGAATTTCGGTCCCACCCCACTGAGGGGTGAGGGCGAAATTCGGCCCTCACCCGGGTCGAAATTCGTGGATGCTCTCGCCCCAGGGTCGTTGACCCACCTTCATCTATCGATCCGGCCCGCGCAGCTCGCCGTTGCTTGCCCGGAGCTGCCGCAACGCCTGTCCGCTCGCATCGACGTGAACTTCCGCCACGTCAGGACTCGACCTGAACTCCGCGACCATCTGCTCGATCACGCCTTCGGGTGGGAGCGGCCTACACAGCGCGAGCGCGAGCACACCGTCGGAGTTCTGCAATGACCCGAGCTCAGGACGCAGGTCGAAACCGGGCTTTGGGTCCTCCGCCGGAACAAGGACGAACTCATCTACGAACTCATGCACACCGGTTTCTGTCCAACCGGGTTCGAACACCACGGCAACCGTTCCCGGGTCGCCCGGAGCGCCGAAGCCGTAGTTCTCGCACTCATCCGGATTCCACGATGTCTCGGCCGGCCCGGCTGACACTTCAGTGTCGTTTGGGAAGAGCACGACGCTCCTGCAACGATGACCGAGAACACAGCAGCGGCCGCCAAACTCAGGAACAGGCATCGCGCCGACCTCGGCCGTCGACGGCCTGCATGTCCTTCGTCTCTTGGTCCCAAAGAACACATCTTGGCAGGCGCCACCTATCAGGCAGCCGGTTGGCACGAGGGATTCCGCACGGTCAGCGGTGTGACGATTCCGGGATCTGAGCGTGATCAGCAACGCGCCCAAAGGCCAGCGTGCCCCGGAACGGTTACGCAGGCACGGTCTACGAATTTCGCTCCGACCCCACTGAGGAGGGTTCCCCTGAATTCGGTGCGAGGGTTCCTCTGAATTCGGGGATCTGTTCCCCTGAATTCGGGTTGGCTGGGGCGCCCCGGTCAGATGCGAAGCCCGCTGACCACATCGTGCCCTCCATAGCCTGCGGGGGGTCATCACGTACCGAACAGAGATGGCCCCCCGGATGCGGGGCCTTCAGTCTTGCTTGGGGTGGGATACCCGTCGGATCAGGTCGTTCATGATCTTGAGTTCCGAGTCGAGTGCTCGTCTGCCCTTGGCTGTGATTCGCAACCAGGTTCGAGGCCGTCTCCCCTCCAACACCCTTTTTGATGTGACGAGCTCGGCGTCCTCCAGAACCTGCAGGTGCCGGCCGAGGTTGCCGTCGGTCAACGACAGTGTTTTCTTCAGGTATGCGAAGTCAGCGCGCCGTGCTTCGGTCAGCACGGCGAGGATTCCCAGCCGGTGGCGTTGGTGCACAACGTCATGGAGTTGGCTGACCGGGTGTTGCTCACCGTCCATGGCGACGGCTGGCCACGATACCGACCACGATCGTTGCCAACGCTGCCACCTCGACCAGGACCTGGGGCAGGGGAACGGCGTTTCGAACGTCAGAGGTCCAGAACACCCAAGCGAGCAGCCCGGCGAAGACGACCCCGACGCCACATATGACCATTGTGCTGCGGTGACGGATCCAGCCGAGAGCGGCCAGTCCGCCGCCGACGACCATTGTCGGCCACGCGTAGCTGCTCGCCTCTGAGGCAGCGTCGCGGAGGGTGAATTCCCGCTTGCCGGCCACCACCACATCGGTGTTGAGCGCCAGGTCAGCGATCGCGCTCCAATTGAGTGCGAGCAGTGTGAACACTGCGAAGGCAACCACCAGCTCGGTGTCACCGCCTCCCAAGCCTGCCTCGTGGGCCCGCTGACGAGAGATGCCCCACACAATCACGAAGGCCGCCGGGAGTCCGAGGATTGCCGGGAACGCACCTATCGAACCGAACTGGATGGTGGCGTAGACGAACAAGACTGCGCCGATAACGACAAGGGGCACTGACTCGTCACGCAGGTCCCTTCGGGTGCGCTTACGCAGCGACTCCAGATAGCGAGCCTGTTCCTCCCGCGAGGCGTCTAATTTCCCACCCTCAACCGAACTCTCAGACATGTTCCTCTCCCCTCCGCTCGACAGCGACAGAGTACTCTGCAATGCAGAGCATAGGAGCCCCGGGAACGCTGTGCAGCGGTGTGTGCAAGCCCCTCAGGTGGCCAACGGAGCCTGAAGCTCAGGTCGAAGTGCTGTCGAACCAGTCGGCCAGCGTGTCGAGCATGGTGACCCATCCGTCGCGGTCTGCGAGCGCGGAGCCCTCCGGGGTGCCACCACTGACCAGGTCGTCGTTCCAGGCGACCGTGGTGGGAGCCACCGGTGGCCTGATGAAGTGTCCTGCTCTTGGATAGTCAATGTGTCGGTCGGTCTGGATCCCATGCTCCTGGCGGCGCTGGATGACCGCTGCCGCCATCTCCGAGGCGGGCCACATCTCATCGTCGGCGCCGCTGAGAAGCAGCAGCGGTGCCTCGATGCGTTCCACCGGGATCGCGGCCGCGTCCGCTGCCTCGGAGTCCGCCAGTCCTGGTTCATAGGTCTTGCGGAGGTGCAGGGCATGGGGCCTGGGGTGCCGCCGGTAGAGACGGTCCACCGTTGCGTGCTTGATCAGTTCCGGCATGATCTGTTCGCCATGCATTGGCAGCCAGTCGAGTGGCTGGCCGCCAGACGTCAACGAGGAGCATCTGGGTGGTGGGCCGCCCTCGCTGAGTGCTTGCCAGACCACGGAACTGGGTGCAACGGCCACGACGCCGGCTACCGGGGGCGCGCCGTCAAAACAGAGCGATGCCAGCGCGACTGTGGTCCCGACCGAGTAGGACAATACGGCCACGCGGCCGCCGTCGACCTCCGGATGCCCTGCGAGCGCCTTGATGCCACGGTGTATCGACTCGAGTGGTATCTCCTTCAGAGATGAAGGAAGGCCGTCCTGTTGCATGTATGAGAGCACGGCCGCGTTGTACCCGCGACCAGCGAGAAGCCCTGCCACTGGTCGCATGCCGGCAGGCCCCGTGGAGCCCGGCACGATGACCACCAGCGGTTTCTCCGCACTGGACTCTGCAAGGAACAGCTCGGAGCGGAACCCTTCCCCGGAAAGGTCCCTGCGACCAACGGAGCCGTCCCATGTCCGCGTCGAAGTGACCCGGGCGGCTGAGTCCCCACAGGCTGCTCCAACCTCGAAGTCGAGCGGACCGAACGGAAGCGTGAAGGTCGTCGGTGCCGTGCGCTCGTCTGCGAATCCCATGCTCCAGAAAGGGCCCGTCGGGTCCACGCCGTCGTAGTCGCCCATGAGCGGTGCTGTGGCATCTGGGGACACCGTTCCGTCCTCGCCGGCGCAATAGGTGTTCGACCCCGACCATCGATGTCCTGCGGGGTCCGTGCAGCTCACTTCGAGCACTACCGAGTCGCCGGGGTGGATCCCGCTGACCTGGATGCCCGGAGCCTCATCGGCCAGCGATTCGAGCGGTGTCACGGTCAGCTTCACGGCAACTCCATGGCCTGAAGGTTCGGGACTTCCCAGGCGCCCGAATCATAACCATTCCCGGACAACGGCGAGTTGGCGTGGTGGGGCAATCCACCACCAAGACCTGCAACGCCGGAAGATCCCGTTCACGAGCGATCCGAGGGAAGCCGACGGTACACTCACCAGACAACGTCAAGTCGATCTGGCGAACTTCAGGTAGATCTGGAGAGTTTCAAGTCGATAGTTAGCGAATGGAGAGCTGCGGCCGATAGTAGGGACGCGTAGGCGGCAAAGAAGAGGTTCCGGGCAGGTGGTTTGGTGAGATCAGAACTGCCGACATCAGACACACTCGAGGCCAAAGTGGCTGTACCCAGCCACCGGTCGGGTTTCCTCGAGACGAACGCGCAGGGTCGTGTGTTGGCAGCATCCGACGCTTTCTGTGAGATCGTCGGTCTTGAAGCCGACGATCTCGTGGGCGGCGTTGCACCCTACGAGTGGTGGCCATCGGATCAGGTCCCGTGGTTCGAAGCGCAATTGGGCAAAGACCTGGCGTCTGCGCCGTCTCGCGGTTACTTCGAGGGCCAATTCGCCAAGCCCGACGGTACACGTGTCCAGGTGTTCGGTTCCGTGGCTGGTGTGCGCGACGAGACGGGCACTTGCCAGCGGTTCGTGTGGTCGGTGGCCGAAGCGGACAAGGAGCCGAACGCGCTCGCGTCGCCGTCCGACTCAACACAAGAAGACATCGACGGTGCATTGCAGCGCCTGTTCGACTCGAACATCGTGGGAATCATCACCGGCGTCGGTGATCGAGTTCTGAACGCAAATGACTACTTCCTGGGAATGCTTGGCTACGACCACTCTGATCTCGTGTCCGGCGGAATCGACTGGGTATCGCTCACACCGCCGGAATTTCTGGAGGTCGACGCGAAAGCCGGTGAGGAAATGGCCAAGGTCGGGAGGTCGGGACCGATCTACAAGGAGTACGTGCACCGTGACGGCCACAGGGTGCCGGTGCGCATAGCTGGTGCGACCATCTCCGCTCAGCCGTTCAGATGGGTGTCGTACGTTGATGACATCTCGGAGCTCAAGGAGGCTGAGCGCCGCCTGAGGGACCAGGCCGCCACCGATGCGTTGACGGGTGCCGCCAATCGAGGCGAGCTCGAGCGCCTCCTCGACCATGCCCTGGAGGACTCTCTCGATTCAGGAACTACTGGTGCCGTCATTTTCGTGGATCTCAACAGGTTCAAGGCGCTGAATGACACTCATGGTCATTACGTTGGTGATCTGGTTCTCAGGGAGGCCGTTCGGCGAATCCAGAATGCCGTTCGCAAAGAGGACACCGTCTGCCGAATTGGGGGCGATGAGTTCCTGGTCATCTGCGAGAAGCAGGACGAACGCGGTGCCCTTGCCGCAGCGGAACGAATCGTGGACCTCCTGTCCCGTTCCTTCAATATCGGAGGCCAAGTCCTACGGATCGGTGCCAGCTGTGGGATCGCCCGGTTCCCTGCGGACGGGGCCGACGTGTCTGCGGTCATCAGCAACGCCGACCGGGCGATGTACGCGTCGAAGCGCCGCGGCGGCGGCGTGACTGCCCACCGGCGCTCCGAGAGTGCTGTCGGCGTCTCCGGATCCTACGACTCACAGGTTCGCGCACTCAGGAAAGCGATCAGCAATGATGAGTTCTGCCTCCACTACCAGCCGGTCGTGAGCCTTGGCAGCGGCAAGGTCACCGGATTCGAAGCCCTCGCTCGCTGGAACCATCCCTACCGAGGCCTTCTTGGGCCTTCGGAGTTCCTCCAAGTTGCAGAGGAATCGGGACTCATCATCACCATTGGCAACCATCTCATCAGCCAAGCGTTGAGACAGGCCGGTGTCTGGGCAACAGGGTCGGGTCTTGTCACCACACCCCACCTCTCGATCAACCTGTCACGCCGCCAGTTCGCCGCAACCGACCTGTGCGCCCGCCTGAAGACCGCCATCGCCGGGAGCCACGTCGACCCGGGCACACTTGTCTTCGAGGTCACCGAAACGGCCCTCTTCGATGACCAGGAACAGGCGACCGAGGTGATGGAGGAGATCCGCGCCATGGGCTGCGCGATCGCCCTCGATGACTTCGGTACCGGCTACTCGTCTCTGGCGATGCTTCAGGACCTGCCGGTGGACGTACTCAAGATCGACCGCGAGTTCGTCAGTCGGCTCGATTGCGATGATCCCGCGGTTTGTGACACCCCTCCCATGAATCTGCTGGCGAACATCGTCGATATGGGCAGGACGCTAGGCATGGATGTGTACGCCGAAGGCGTCGAGACGCAACAACAGCATCAGTGCGTGCGGAGAGCAGGAGTGGGTCACGCCCAAGGGTTCCTCTACGGCAGGCCCATGCCCGGAGAGGCAGTGCTCCCGGTCGCCCGACAGATCGATGCCGCCCGGCTGACCTGACCGGGGGCAAGCTCCGCCGAACTACCCGATGGCTACAGGGGGCCACTGTCACGCCCGTGTCGCTGGTGGTCCAGCCACGGGCAGAATCGTCTGGTGATGAACCTACCAACGTACGAATGGGCAACTGCTCCACCCGCCGATGGGATGCTCTCTGGCCTGACGGGGCAGGCGCCGCTGCCGGAGCTGGCTGAACCGACTCGGTTCGGTCCCGTCTCCGCGGACTGTGACGAGCCGCTTGTGACCGTGGAGCACAAACGGGTCTTCGACCTTTCCTGTTACGAGCGCGCGGGCTGGCCTCATACGCGCCCACACCTTCAGTTGCGAGAGGGCGCAGCCCAACGGCTCTACCGGGTCGCCGATCGAATGCCGGAGCCATTCGGGATCGCTGTCTTCGACGCCTGGCGAGCGCTCGAGTTGCAGCAGGCGATCTACGAGGCGGCCTATGCCGACCCGCACCTGCCGGCGGGGTTCGTGTCGCATCCGAATCCCGACCCGGCAAACCCGCCACCGCACCTCACGGGTGGCACGGTCGACCTCACACTTGCGTGGGATGGCCAGGCGCTGGCGCTCGGAACCTCGTTCGACGACTTCCACGAAGGTGCCCATGCCGCGTCGCTCGAGTCGGAACCCGGCTCGGAGCGGGAACTGCGCCGCTTCCTCTACTGGCACATGCGCGCCGCGGGTTTCGTGGTGCTCGCACAGGAGTGGTGGCACTTCGAGTACGGCACCCAGAGGTGGGCGGCAATCACGGACAACGAGCCAATCTACGCGGCGGCGTCGTAGCCTCGGGCTCGCATGAAGCTGCGCTCGGTCACCGGAAACTCCCAGCGCCTCGACGGTGGGGCGATGTTCGGCAACGCACCCAAGGTCCTTTGGCAGCGCTGGGTGGAGGTGGGCGACGACAACACGATCCCGCTGGCCACCCGTGCACTGCTGGTGCAGGAGGACAGTGGCCGAAACGTGTTGTTCGAGGCCGGCATCGGCACGTTCTTCGACCCCGACATGCGCGCCCGTTACGGAGTTGTCGAAGAGGCGGACGTGCTCACCGACAACCTGGCCGCCATCGGCCTGGCCTCGCACGACATCGACGTGGTGGTGCTGTCGCACCTGCATTTCGACCATGCCGGCGGGATCCTGAAGCCGTGGTCGGCGGACCGGGGTCTCGAGCTGGCCTTCGACTCGTCGCGGTTCGTGGTGAGCGCAGCTGCGCTCGAGAGGGCGCACAACCCGACAGTGCGCGACCGCGCTTCGTTCATCCCCGGACTACCGGGGCTGCTCGAGGAGACCAGACGAGTAGAGGTCGTCGACGGTGACCGTTCGGGCACCCTCGGCGATGGCTACCGCTTCCACTTCTCCCAAGGGCACACGCCGGGGCTGATGCTCACCGAGGTCGAGGCTGAAGACGGTCCGGTCGTGTTCACCGGCGACCTGGCTCCGGCGACGCCGTGGGTGCACGTGCCCATCACGATGGGATACGACCGCTACCCGGAGCTGCTGGTGGAAGAAAGGGCCGCCCTGTGGGAAGACCTGGAGCCGCGTGGTGCCCGGCTGTTCTTCGTGCATGACCCTGACGTCGCGATGGCAGCCCTCGAACGCTCTGACAACGGGCGCTACACGACTCGGGACCCTGTCGCCGTCCTGGACACCTGACCGGCGCAGTTCGCTCATGGTCAGCCACTCATCGTTGCGAGGGGAATCTAAATCTGGGCCGCCAACTGGCGTACGATCCCGCGCGTGAACACGACAGATGGCCCCGGCACGACCACCACAGCGCAGCCGGAGAGGTTCGAGCCACCCGAAACCGCCGATGTGCTGGGCAAGCTCGACATGTCGATGCAGGAGGCGATGCGCACGCAGCGGGCGGTGCGCAAGCTGCACACCGAACCTGTCGACCGGGACCTGCTGATGCACCTGTTGGAGCTGTCGCTCAAGGCCCCCACCAGCTCCAACACCCAGGACTGGACCTACATGGTGATCGAGGACCGTCGGCAGAAGGAGCGCATCGCGAAGCTCTACCGGGTCCTCTACGGGCTGTTCAATCCGATCGCCGAGCGGATGGCCGAAGGCGACGACAAGGCCATTCGCCAGATGCGCCCGGGCCAGTGGCAGGCCGAGAACTTCGAGGACCTGCCTGTGTTCGTGATCCCGTGCTACCGCCGCAACCTCAAGCACCGACCTGTGGGCCGCCCACAGATCTCCGTCTCCTCGTTCTACGGCTCGGTGTACCCCGCCGTGCAGAACCTGCTTCTGGGATGTCGTGCTGTTGGGCTCGGCGCGTCACTGCAGACGCTTCCGATCTGGCTGGTGCCTGCCGCGCGGTGGATCCTCGGACTGCCACGGTCGGTCAACCCGGTGTGCATCATCCCGATCGGGTGGGCGAAGGGTCGCTACGGTCCCACCACCCGGCCACCAGTGGGCGAGGTGGTTCACTTCGACCGTTACGGGAACCAGCCCTACAAGCGCCCCTGAAACGCGCACCAGTCTCATCGTCCGCAGATCTGGGGCGTGCGGCCGGTTCCGCGCAGTCGTTGCTACGGTCCGCGGCCCGACGTGCCGATGGCTCTGGTCGACCGAATGATCGGAGAGGGGCCATCCGCGCAGCCGCCGAGCACATGAATCCCGCGCCAACCGTATCGCGCCGAACTACCGTGGCGCCGAGGGGTCGCGCGCCCCGAGCGTCCACCAGCGGCCCAGTGCCACCCCATCCAGCTCTCCGATGACAACTGCCGTCTCCGCATCCAACTTGTCAAAGTCGTTCGGCTCGACGGTCGCCCTCGACGGGCTCGACCTCGAAGTGGCGACCGGCGAGGTGCATGGCTTCCTGGGCCCCAACGGCGCCGGCAAGTCGGTGACCATCCGCGTGCTGCTCGGCCTTCTGCGTGCCGACGGTGGCGAAGTCAGCCTGCTCGGCGGCGATCCGTGGCGCGATGCGGTTCAACTCCACCATCGACTGGCCTACGTCCCGGGCGACGACAACCTCTGGCCCAACCTCTCAGGCGGCGAGGTCATCGACCTTCTGGCACGTCTGCGCGGCGGCATTGACCAGGCCAAGCGTGCCGAGCTGATCGAGCGGCTGGACCTCGACCCGACCAAGAAGGCCAGCACCTACTCCAAGGGCAACCGCCAGAAGGTCGCCCTGGTGGCCACCCTCGCATCCGATGCCGAGTTGTTGCTGCTCGACGAGCCGACCGCGGGCCTCGATCCCCTGATGGAGGCCGTCTTCCAGGACTGCATCATGGATGTCAAGGCCGAGGGTCGCACGGTGCTGCTCTCCAGCCACATCCTCGCCGAGGTCGAGAAGCTGTGTGACCGCCTCACGATCATCCGCAACGGGCGCACCGTCGAGCAGGGCACGCTCGCGGAGTTGCGGCACATGACCCGCACCGCAGTCGACGCAGTCACGCTCCGACCGCCGGTGGGCATCCAGGACGTGCCCGGAGTCCGGGGCCTAACCGTCGAGGGCCACCGCGTCGGCTTCGAGGTCGACGGTGAACAGCTCGATGCCGCCATCGCCGCGCTGTCCAGCTTCGGGATCGAGTCCCTGTCGTCCAACCCGCCCACCCTCGAAGAGCTGTTCCTGCGTCACTACGGCGAGGAACTCGCCGGCAACGGCTCCGCAGGCGAGGCGGCCGCCGAGGCGGCGGGATGACCACTACCGATGTCCGGCGCCCCGCTCCGGCGCCGGGACCGATCAGGCACGCGCAGGCGGAGCGCGGTTCGATACGTGGGTGGACATGGCTGCTGGCACTGGTGCTGCGGCGCGACCGCGTCCGACTCCTCGTGTGGGCCGGCGCAGTGGGTGCACTGGTGCTGGTGTCGGCCTCCAGCATCGAGGGTCTCTATTCGACCCCCGACAAGCTCGCTACGTACTCGCAGCTTGCCGAGGGCAACGCGGCCGTGATCGTGCAGGCCGGCCCCGGCTACGGACTCGAGCAACCCACAGTGGGTGCGGTGCTCATGAACGAGATCTCCATCTGGACCCTGATCCTCGTCTCGCTAATGAGCATCTTCATGATCACGCGCCATACCCGCGCAGAAGAGGAGAGCGACCGCGCCGAGATCCTCCGGGCCACTCCGGTGGGCCGGTACGCAGGTGCCGTTGCGGCCATGGCTGGAGTTCTCATCGCCAACATGGCGACAAGCCTGGTGGTTGCCGGCGGACTCCTGCTCAGCGGGTTCGAGGCGGGGGGATCGGTCGCGTTCGCGTTGAGCCTGTCGGGCTGTGGCATCTTCTTCGCCGGAGTGGCACTGGTGACCGGCCAGGTCGCCTCGTCGTCGCGGGCCGCAACGGGCCTGGCGCTGATCGTGCTCGGCGTGTCGTTCGTGCTGCGTGCCATCGGTGACGTCGGCAACGGTGTGCTCAGCTGGCTGTCTCCGCTGCACTGGGGCCAGGCGATCCGGGCATTTGCCGGAGAGCGCTGGTGGGTGCTCGTGCTGCCCATCGTCGGTGCCTTCGCGTTGGGTTGGTTGTCGGTGGTGCTCGCCGGGCACCGCGATTTCGGCGCCGGCATGGTCCCCCAAAGGCCCGGCGACCCCGCCGCCGGCCCCATGCTCTCGACTCCCTTCGGCCTGGCGATGCGGCTACAGCGCGGAGCAGTTCTCGGCTGGCTCGCCGGGATCGTGGTGATCGGCGTGTTCTACGGCGTGATCACCGACGAGGTCGAGCAGATGGTTCGGGACAACCCCGACATGGAGGCCTTCTTCACGCAGGCCGACGTCGGCTCGATCACCGATTCGTTCCTTGCCACCGCCGCGATGATGCTCGGGCTGCTCGTTTCGGGCTACGTGGTGTCGGGCGTGCTGCGGCTGCGCACGGAGGAAGCCAACGTCAGGGCCGACCCGATCCTGGCCACTCCCACCTCCCGTGCGCGCTGGGCCGGCAGCCACCTGCTGGTTGCTGCCATGGGCATGTTGGTGTTGCTGGCAGCCGGCGGATTCGGCGTTGGGGTGGGCGCGGCAGCGGTGACTGGCGACAGCAGCCGCGTCCTGCAGATGGTGGGCGCGGCACTGGTGGTCGCACCGGCAGTCGCAGTGATCGGGGCTCTGGCATACGCGCTGTTTGCGTTCGTGCCGCACTGGTCGATGCTCGCCTGGGTAGGGGTCGCACTAGTGGTCGTGGTCGGCCTGTTGGGCGAGGCGCTCAACCTGCCCGACTGGGCCCGTGAGCTGTCGCCCTTCCAGCACGTACCACCGGTTCCGGGTTCAGCGCTGACCGCAGGTCCGCTGGTGGCCCTGACCGCCATCGTCGCTGCGCTGGTCCTGGTCGCAATGGCAGGTCTCGTGCGCCGCGATATCGGCCGCTCCTGAACCGCGGCCGCCCGGGCCTGGTCAGGCGTGCAGGCCGCCGAACCAGTTGCCGTGCGCGCCGTAGGGAACCCTCTGGGGAAGCATGACTTCCGCAACGGGATCTCCTGTGAAGTCCTGGCTGTCGATCACCACGAACCTTGACTGGTTCTCGGTCTCGTCGTGCGCGATCAGCACGAGCCAGCCATCGTCCTCACCGGCGCCGGCATCACGGGGCACGAAGACCGCTTCGCCACCGTGGCTGTTGGCGCCGAGGTCGTGGACCTCGCATCCGCCAGTCGTGAGGTCGTAGCGGTACAGCTCGTGCCCGTACTCCTGGTCGGAGTCGAGCCCTGCCAGCTGGAGGATGTAGCCGTAGCGGGCCTTGAGTCCGACGAGGCGGTCATCCACGCGGCAGAAGTCGCCGTGACGGTCGTCCATCTGCCGCTCCGACACCGTCCCCTTTGCCGGGTCGATGATCCACTCGTAGAGCATCGGCATCGCGGGCTCGACCGAACGGCCCATCAGTCCGCCGGTCATGGAGGATTCGAAACGGGCTACGTGCAGCACGATCTGCTCGCCATTGTCATATGAGTTGACCGGGTGGAACACGTAGCACGGGTCGATCTCGTACCAGCGGATGTCGCTGCCGGCACCGTCGCGGTCCATGACGCCGAGGCGGGCACCGTTGTCCGGATCCCAGCCGAACCCGGCCTGCTCCAGTGAGAAGGTGATCGGCATGTCCATGAAGATCGTGCGGGTGCGTGTGATGTTGAAGTCGTGCATCATCACGGGCTTCGGGATCTCGATGGCCTCCGACTGCACCAGGTTCCCGTTGGCGTCCGCTCGGTGGTAAGTGAGCCATGGCTCGGCCAGCATCTGGTAGCCGAAGAACATCATCTCGCCCGTCTCGGGGCAGATCTTGGGGTGGGCCGTCATCGGCGTGTCGAGCTTGCCGTTGAAGCTCACCGCACCCACTGTCGACAGGTCGGCGTTGACCTCCCACGGGCGGTGGGCCTCCTCGAGCGCGAAGAACCTGCCGGCGTGGTTGACGATGTTGGTGTTGGCAGGGGAGTAGTCGAGGCTTCCCATCGCCGTCATGAGGTCCATGTTCTCGGTGAGGTAGGGCGTCTGCACGAAGCGATTTCGGTAGGTCGCCCTGCCGTCGCCGACCTCCACCGAGTGCAGCATCCCGCTGCCGAAGAACCAGTGCTCCGACCATCCCGAGCGTGGGTTCATCCCGGCGCGGATGTAGGTGCCATCGAGGCCGTCGGGCAGTTCACCGCGCACCTCCAGGTCGCCAACGGTGAGCTCGTCCATCACAGGTGCCCAGTTGCCCTGCAGGTGCCAGGGCTTGTCGGTCGGGCCGCCTGCTGCGCCGGTGGTGTCGGTCTGGGTCATCGTTTCCCCCTTGTGATGCGGGTCGACCCCGCCTGAACACTGTAAACCGGTCGCCATTGCTCTGTTGCAGCGCGACTGCACTGCGACGCGAGCCCCTCAGCTACGCATACGCTGCGGGGATGCGCAGCTCCGAAGAACTCCGATTCGTGATCGACTTCGAGGTCACCGACCTGGCGACCTTCCGCAAGGCCGTGGCGGATGCGGTCGAGGTCAGCCGCGGTGAGCCCGGCACTCTGCTGTACGACTGGTACATCGATGACGCCAGCGGTCACGCCCGACTGTACGAGGCCTACGAGTCGGCGGACGCGATCACTGCACACGCCGAGGGAAAGGTGTTCACCGAGATCGGTCCGGTGCTGTTCAGTTGCTCCAAGGTGACGCACATCGACGCCTACGGAGATCCGGAGGTTCAGAAGGTCGCCGAACTGCTCGGGCCGATCACCCTGTGGGGCAAGCCGTTCGAAGCCCTGGACGCGACCTGAAGCGCCGGATCCGCTGATCTGGGGCGTGCCGAGGGTTTCCCTCAGGGCAGGTCGGATACTTCCTCGCCGAGTTCGCCGGCCTCGCCGGGCGACTTCTCGACATCGCGTCCGAGACGGCTGAGCGGGCCGCCGACCCGCGTGGCTGCGATGACCAGCCCGATGAGTGACAGAGCAGCGCAGAGGATGAACGCCCAGCGCATCCCGAACATGAACGAGTCGCGCACGACCTCGGTCAGCTGGGTGGCTTGACTGGGGTAGGCCTTGAGCACCTCGGCGGAAGTATCTGTTCCCGCCAGGACTCCGCGGACATCGGCAACTTCCGAGGAGCTGAGCGTGATGCCCAGCTCCTCGGCCGAGCGGGTCACCTCGTTGCCCGAGGTCACGAGGAACACGGCGGTCGATATGCCGAGTCCGACTGCGCCGCCGGCGATCTGGAACATGTACAGC
Source organism: Actinomycetes bacterium (assembly GCA_024222295.1). Classification (NCBI taxonomy): domain Bacteria; kingdom Bacillati; phylum Actinomycetota; class Actinomycetes; species Actinomycetes bacterium. The sequence goes on along the minus strand of JAAEPF010000025.1, from coordinate 93,763 downwards.
AACCCGCCCGCGAGGCTCGACTTCTCGGGAGGCAGTGCGGTGAGCGCCGCTGTGGTGACCGAGGAGTAGAAGAACCCGACGCCGACCCCGAGCACGACCATCCCGGGGATGACGGAAGCGAATCCGGCGCTGTCGGCGGAGAGGATCGCTATCAGCAGCGGGCCGGCGAACAGGCCGGCCGCCCCGATGGTGATGACAGCCTTCATGCCGATGCGGTTGAGCAGCCATGTCTCGCTGAACGACGCGGCCGCGAAGGTCGCCACGAACGGCAGCAGCATCAGGCCCGCCTCGAGGGTGCTGGCCTCGAGCAGCTTGGAGAAGAACTGGGGCAGGTAGAGCAGCGTGGTGAAGAACGTGGCCGACATCATCAGCACCGCGATGCAGGCCCAGCGGAAGGCAGGTGTGCCCATCACGCTCGGCGGCACCAGTCCTGCCTCTCCAACTGTGCGCTCACGGAGCACGAAGGCTCCCATGAGCACCACGAACATGGCGACGCCGCCGAGCACCACCGGTTGGGTCCATCCGATGTCGGGCGCGACCGTCAGGGCTCCGAGCAACGCCAGCAGGCTCAGGGCCAGCAACGCTGTGCCTGCGTAGTCCACCTTCTCCTTGGTGATGGGGCTCTCCAGGTGGACCTTGAAGTGCGTCACGATCGCCGCGACAAGCACGATCGGCACGTTGAGGAAGAAGATGTACCGCCAGCTGACCTCGGCCAACGCTCCGGCGATGACCGGGCCCGTGGCGTTTCCGATGCCGGCGATGCCGATCACGAGGCCTCCGGCGAGACCGGCCTTGGCATCTGGCAGCAGTGCGTAGATCAGCCCCAGGATTGCGGGCCACATCAGTGCCGCTCCGATGCCCATGGAGACCCGCGCAGCGATCAGCAGGGCAATGTTGGGTGCGAACCCGCCCAGCAGCGAGAACAGCCCGAAAAGGGCACAGCCGATGTAGAGCACCTTGGTGCGTCCGAACATGTCGGCAAACCGGCCGCCTGGCACGATCAGCACGCCGAACATGAGGGCATACCCGTTGACGACCCACTGCGTGGTCGAAAGGTCCGCGTCGAGTTCGGACTCGATCGCGGGCAGCACCACGTTCATCGCGGTGAAGTCGTTGGCAATTGCGAAGACCACCAGCCCGAGTGCCCCCATGGCCACCCATGTCTGGGAACTTATGCGTTGCGCCGCTGCAGACTGGTCGGTCGCCGCCTGGTCGGTGGGGTCCGCTGAGCTCACGGAGCGACACTAACGTTCAGCGCGATGGCCCGTACCCCGCAACCGCGTGGATCCGAACACCTCGTGACCGGACCCGGCATCGAGGCGGCCGGTCGGCGTGTGCCTCGGGGTCTGTTCCCGCGAGTGTGCGTCGCCGCGCTACTGATGCTGGCAATCGCAGTCGTGCCGGCCGGGGTTGCCTCGGCACACACCGATTTCGACTTCTCCGACCCCGAAGACAATCAGGTGCTCGACGAGCCGGTCGCCTCGATCACGATCGCATTCACCAACGCTGCTGAACCGGCCGGCGACGGCTTCCAGGTGCTCGGGCCCGATGGTGAGCTCGTCGAACCGGCATCGGTCGACTCGGCTGATGGCAAGCAGTGGGTGCTCACGTTCGATCCGGCCCTCGCTGGCGGCGACGTGGGCGTGAAGTGGAGCGTGCGCGCCGGCGACACCCATCCGATCGACGGCTCGTTCGTGTTCACAGCGGGCGGTTCACCTGCGGCCACGTCCACCACTGTCGCGCCCGGTGCACCGACCGCCGACCCAACGGCACCACCTACCACGGTGCCCGCCGAGGAGGACGCGCTCGAGGAGTTCCTCGCAGACGGGGACTCCTCGGCCACCGATGCCGCGGAGGTCATGGCGGCGATCGCCCGGATCGTCACACTGCTCGGTGTGATGACGGGGGTCGGTGCGCTGGTGTTCGGCTCCCGGGTGCTGGATGGCTCCATCGCCGAAGTCGACCTCGTGCTGCGCTGGACCAGGAGAGCCTCCTTGCTCGCCTTCCTGGGCGCCGCGGTGGAGCTCGTTGCCGCCGCTGTGATCATCGAGGACGGCCAGTGGTCGGCGGCCGCCGACTTCGGTTCATATGTCGACGTCGGCAAGACGGCGTTGGGTGTCGCTATCGGCCTGAGAATGCTGGGAGCCCTCGCCCTGTGGGTAGGAGCTCGGCCACTCGCCCAGCGGGGGGCCACCGATGCCCCCAACTCGTGGAACCCCAACCCGATTGCGGTTGGCGGTGCGCTGGCCATCCTCGTTTCATATGCTTTCGACGGCCACACGGTGACCGAGGGCAACCGGGCGCTGATCAGCGTCAGCTCGGTCGTTCATGTGGCAGCAGGCGCGGTCTGGGTTGGCGGGATCGTGATGCTCGCAGTGGTGGTGCGCCGGCGACGCGGTCGCCGGGCCTCGGCGCGAGCCGGCACCGTCGAGCTGGCAGCGCGGTTCTCGGTGCTGGCCACGGTCGCCTTGGTCGTCGTCGGTCTGTTCGGGGTGCTGCTCGCCGGAATCGTGCTCGACTCGCCGTCGCAGTTGTGGGACAGCTCATGGGGTCGGCTGCTGCTGGTCAAGGTGGCACTGGTGGCCATTGCCGCAGGCGCGGGCGCATACAACCACTTCCGGATGGTGCCGGCCCTACGCGAACACGCTGACGACGCGGCCCTCATCGACAGGTTCGCATCCGTGCTGCGTGGTGAGGCTGTTGCCCTGGTGGGCGTTGTGATCGTCACCGGCTTGTTGGTGGGCGCGTCGACCTGATTGCCCGAGCCAGGTGACGCGGATCAGGTGAACGGTATGGCGGGCACGTCGTCGAACTCACCGCTGTCATGGGGCTGCGTGCCTACCTGCTCCATCGGCCGCTCGGAACGACGTGACAGACGAGGCAGCTCCTCGCGGCGCGGGTTGCGGCGTGCGGCAACCTGATCCATCTCGAGCACGACTTGTTCGTCCCAATGGTGCACGACTGAGCGCGACCCCTCCACGAGCCGGTAGACGACCTGGTCGTGGCTCGCGCGGACCTCGATGATGTTCTCGTGGTGCCGGATCCGGAACGTGAGGCTGTCCCACCCGCCCGGAATGACCGGCTGGAAGCGCAGGTCACCCTGGTGGTCGCGGAACCCGCCGAAGCCGTGCACCAGCGCCTGCCAGGTGCCACCACAGGCAGCGAGGTGCACGCCGTCGCGTACGTTGCCGGCAAGGTCGAGCAGGTCGACGAGCGCAGAGTGGGCGAAGTACTCGACACCGTTCTCGGTCAGTCCCAACTCGGTTGCCATGACCGACTGCACCGACGACGACAGCGACGAGTCCCCTGTGGTCAGCGGATCGAAGTACTCGAACACCCGCCGCTTGTCCTCGTGTGAGAACCAGTCACCGAGCAGGAACGTGGCCATCACCACATCAGCCTGCTTGATCACCTGGTGCCTGTAGATCTCGAGGGGGTGGTAGTGAAGCAGCAGCGGGTAGCTGTCGGCTGGGGTGCCCTCGAAGTCCCACATCTCCCGTGCGAGGAAGCCGTCGTCCTGCAGGTAGAGCTGCTCCTTCTCGTCGAACGGCACGTGCATCGACTCACCTGCGCGGCGCCAGACCGAGATCTCGCTCTCGGCGAGCCCGGTACGGCGAACAACATCCGCGTACTCGTCGGGCAGGCGGGACTTCATCCAGTCAGCCGCTTCGGCGGCGCTCAGCAGGTTCTCGCGGGCCATGAGGTTCGTGTAGAGGTTGTTGTCGACGACGGTGGTGTACTCATCGGGACCGGTCACGCCGTTGATCACGAACTCGCCGCCCATACGCGGGCTGAAGAAGCCGAGGTCGACCCAGAAACGGGCGGTCTCCACCAGCGTCTCGAACCCGGGATCCGCGATCACGTCGAGGTCGCCGGTGGCGCGTACGTACTTGCGCATTGCCCAGACCACATCTGCATTGATGTGGTACTGAGCTGTGCCGGCCGCGTAGTAGGCGGAGGCCTCGTCGCCGTTGATGGTGCGCCAGGGGTAGAGGGCGCCGTGGTGGCCGACCTCCCGGGCGCGTTCGCGTGCCTTGTCGAGCATGCCGGCGCGAAACGAGATGAAGTTCCGCGCCAGCTGAGGTGTCGTGTAGGAGAGGAACGGCATCACGTAGATGTCGGCGTCCCAGAAGTACTGGCCCTCGTAGCCGGTTCCGGTAAGGCCCTTGGCGGGAAAACCACTGCCATCAGCGCGTGCGGTTGCCTGGTGCAACTGGAACAGGTTGAAGCGCACCATCGACTGGGCGTCGTCGTCGCCGTCGATCTGCACATCAGCGATGTGCCAGTACTTCTGCATCCGCTCTTCCTGGCGCTGGCCGAGGTGCTCCATTCCTACGTGGATCGCCCGGTTGAGGGTCTCCTCCACGCGGAAGGCCAACTCGTCGGGGCTGGTCCGTGCGCTGGTGTGGTAGGCCGCGAACTTCTGGATGCGAACCGGCATCCCCGCCTGCGCATCCACGATCGACACGCATCGGGCGCCGTCCTGGTCGGCCTCGGTGCGGCGCTCCATCTGCTGGGTGTCGTCGACGATGTGGTGCACCCCGCAGCCAAGGCGCATGTCCGAGCGTCGGGTGCGCATCGTGAGCACGGCCCTGTCGCCCTCCGCGGACTGCGACACCGGGATCAGCACCCCGTGCTGTGAGCGGGCGCGGCGGGGATCGTGCTCACCTTCCTCGTCGTGGCGCTCCCGGGGCAGCGCCAGTTCCGAGGCGATCGTGAGCGTGGCCGCGGCGTCGAGCAGTTCGACCTGGTAGTCGAGCACCACGACATGGCGGTGCTCCAATGAAGCGAACCTGCGCGTGCGAAGCACCAGGGCACGGCCGTCGGCCGTTTCGAACTCCACTTCGCGAGACACCACCCCGGCACGCCAGTCGAGGGTGCGCGCTGACCTCTTGACCCGGTCGTGGTCCATGCGGAACGGCTCGTCGTCGATGTAGAGCTTCATGGTGGTCGGATCGGGTACCGGCACGATGGTCTGGCCCGTCTTCGCGAACCCGTAGGCAGCCTCGCCGTACACGATCGGCCAGGTCTCGTGGAAGCCGTTGATGAGCGTGGCCCGCTCGTGGCTCGGCTCGTCCTCCTCGAGTGCGCCACGCACCCCGATGAATCCGTTGGTGACCGCGAACATCGTCTCGGCTTCCGCGATGTGGCGGCAGTGGCGGTCGCGGTGCACCAGGCGGTCGGGTTGCCAGTCGAAGTCGGAGAACTCGCCCCGCTCATGGGCGAAACCGGCCATCGTACGGTCCCAGAGGGATTGGTCGTTCACCGGTTCAGTATGTCGCGCCGCTCCCCCCGATACGCCCACACCACACCCGTAATGCACCTGCTCGCCCCATGAGCGAGCGCGCCCAGCCGGCGCCGAACGCGTTCTCTGACCGGCAGGCCTGATCAGGCCGGGTTGGGTTGTGCTCCGCGTACCAGCCGGCCCGGGCGTTCGCCGGTGGCCTCGTCGTCGATGCGCACAGGCACGCCGGCGCACACCGTTGCCGAGTAGCCGGTCGCCCGCTGGATCAGGCGGCGGCCGCCGGCGGGGAGGTCGTGCACCATCTCCGGCGATGACAGCGACAGGGCGTCATAGTCGATCACGTTGAGGTCGGCCCTGTAGCCCGGCGCCACGAGTCCGCGGTCGGCGAAGCCGTAGAGCTCTGCGGTGCGGCGGGTCTGGATTGCGACGGCTTCCTCGAGGCCGAGACGCTCGCCGCGGCTGCGGTCGCGTGCCCAGTGGGTGAGCATGTAGGTGGGCAGGCTGGCGTCACAGAGGACTCCGCAGTGGGCGCCGCCGTCACCGAGGCCGAGCACTGTGCCCTCGTGGCGCAGCATCTCCTCGAGCGCATCGAAGCTGCCATGGCTGTAGCCGAGGATCGGCATGTACAGCAGTTCGTGGCCGTCACGCAGCATCATCATGTCGTAAGCGACCTCGGCGGGGCGGCGCCGTTCACGCTCGGCGATGGCGGCCACGCTCGTGTCGGGTGAGGGCTCGTAGTCGGGCGGGTCTCCCAGCGGGAACAACTTGTGGAAGCCGGTCAGCACCATTCCGATGAAGCCCTCGGGGCTCACTTCCTCCGACACGATCGCCTCGCGCACCTCGGGGTCGCGCAGGCGGGCGATACGGGCCTCCAAGGGCAGCTCCGCGATCTCGCGGTATGCGGCGTGCAGCACGAACGGATGGATCGTGGACTCCCATCCGAACCATGCGCAGGCCGGCCGGCCTGCCACCTGGGGCACGATGTTGGCGCCGTCTGCGTTGGCCTCGTCGGTCAGTTGCAGCAGTTGGCGCCAGGCCTCGGGGGTGAAGTCGTTCTGCAGGCACCCGAATGACACCGGGCGGCCGGTCCGCGTGGAGATCTCCTTCATCCAGGCGAACTCCGACACCGGGTCGAACATGTCACTCGCCACCTCGAACACGCCGGCGTTGGCCCGCCCGAGCGCCTCGCCGATTCCGATCAGTTCGTCAGCGGTTGCGGTGGTGCCCGCAGCCAGCTCGCCGTCCTTGGCACGGTGGAGCATCGTGCGGGTGGTCGAGAACCCGACCGCGCCTGCGAGCAGTGCCTCCTCGGTGAGCTTCGACATCTCGGCGATGTCGGAGTCGTCGGCTGCCTCGTTCGCAGCCCCTCGTTCGCCCATCACGTAGGCGCGCAAAGCGCCGTGGGGTATCTGGGCCGCGATGTCCATCACCCGGGCCATCCTGTCGAGCTCGTCGAGGTAGTCCGGGAAGCTCTCCCAGTTCCAGCTCATGCCCTCCACCAGGGCGGTGCCGGGGATGTCCTCCACGCCCTCCATCAGCTGCACCAGCCACTCGCGGCGCTCCGGTGCGGCGGGCGCGAACCCGACGCCGCAGTTGCCCATCACGACGGTGGTGACGCCGTGCCATCCCGACGGGCTGACCTCGGGGTCCCAGGTGGCCTGGCCGTCGTAGTGGGTGTGGATGTCGACGAACCCGGGTGTGACCAGCCGGCCCTCCGCGTCGATCTCGCGGCTGGCCTTGCCTGCGTCCCCGGGCCCGGTGACCTCGGAGATGGTGTTGCCGTCGATGGCCACATCGGCCTGTCGAGCCGGCTCGCCCGTGCCGTCGGCGAGTCGTCCGTTGCGGATGACGATGTCGTGCATTCGTTCCCCCTGGTGGCTGGTTCGAACAGGGTAGCCGTGAGCAATTCCTCACGTTCATCTGGTCAGATGGTGCAGGTCTGATCTACCCTTTCGTTTCCGATGCGAGGCGGGTGGCTCCCGCCGTAGGGGGCGACATGACTCTGATCGACGACCGGCGCGATGTGCCTGAGGGTGATGAGAAGGAGATCCGGCGGCGGCTCCGCGAGGATCTGCCCGACGACACCTTCAAGCCGAACAGCTGGCGCTACGGCTGGTTCGTGCTCCACCAGGCGATCTTCTGGGGCGGCGTGGTGTTCGTCTGCACCCAGCGCCCGGCGCTGTGGGTGTGCGCGATCGTTTCCGTGGTGATGGGCGTCACGCTTGCCTCGCAGGGTTTCCTGGCCCATGAGGCGATGCACGGCGCGCTCGGCGGCCCCAGGTGGATGCGTCAGGCTGCCGGCTGGATCGGGCTCGGTCCCGCCCTCATCCCGCCGACCTTCTGGGCCCGGTGGCACAACACGGTGCACCACGGCAACACCAACAACGGCGACCGTGACCCCGACAACTACGGCACCGTTGCCCGCTACGAAAAGAAGCCGGGCCTCGCCAAGTTCACAACCATCGCCCCTGGTTCCGGCAAGTGGTACAGCTACCTGTTCCTCTTCTACTCCTTCACCTTCCACGCACAGCTCGTGTTGTGGATGCAGGGCAAGCACCGCCGCGAGTTCAAGGGCATGAAGCGCAACCTGCACATCGCGCAGGCCTTCGGTTGCCTGGCCATCTGGGTTGCGATCGGCATCTGGGCCGGATGGTTGTTCGCGTTCGTCACGATCATCCCGTGGGCGATCTACAACTTCATCCTGCAGAGCTACATCCTCACCAACCACTTCATGCGGCCCATGGCGCCCACCAACAACCCGCTCGACAACTCGATGAGCGTCAAGGAGTGGGGCCCGGCAGACCCGGTGCTGTTCCACTTCAGCCACCACGTGGAGCACCACCTTTTCCCACGCATGGGCTCCAACAAGGCGCCCCGGGTGCGGGCGTGGCTCGAGGAGAACGAGGGCGATCGCTACGTTTGCCCGACCCACTGGGCTGCGGTGTCGATGCTCTACAAGACGCCGCGGGTGTTCAAGGACGCCCACACGCTCAGCGACCCGTTCGGAAACGACGAGGTCGACATCGAGGAGATCCGCCTCGAGATGCTCGGTCTCACTGACTAGTCGGTGCCGACCAGTCAGTGCCGACTAGTCGGTGCTGCGCAGCAGGCGGCCGGCGACTTCGCCCGTGTGTTCGCCGTGGTCCATGAAGTGCGCACCGTTGACGACCGTGTGGTCGATGCCGTTGGCCTTCTGCACGAACCGCGGGCTGCCGCCAGGGAAGTCGTGCACGATCTCGGGCAGCGGCAGTGACATCGCTTCGAGATCGATCACGTTGAGGTCTGCGTAGGCGCCTTCGCGCACCACGCCTCGGTCGGTGTAGCCGATGAACGCCGCCGTGTCGGACGTGAGGCGGCGAACACCTTCGGCGAGACTCAGCACGCCCTGGTCGCGCACCCAGTGGGCCAGGAAGAAGGTCGGCTGGCTGGCGTCCATGATCTGGGTGGCGTGGGCACCGGCGTCCGCGAGGCCCATGATCGACACCGGTGAGCGCAGGAGCTCCTCGATGGCATCGAAGTCCTGGTTGAGTACCGGCCAGTTGGCGACCGCCGCTCCGTCGGTGCGGTCGAGCACGTCGAGGTAGTGCTCCACGGCTGCAACGCCGCGGGAGGCGGCCTGAGCCTTGATCGAGTCGCCCTCGCCGTAGCGGTACACCGCGCCCGTACCGGGCTCCATCAGGAACATGCGCCCGTACTGTTCGTCGGACCGCTCGGAACCCTCGTCGATGAGCCTGGCGCGCACCTCGGTGTTGCGGATGGCGGCCAGGCGGCCTGCCAGGTCGAGTTCTCTCACGGGCTGCCACGAAGGAAGATCATCGATGAGGGTGTTGGCGGCGAGGCTGAACAGGATGCCGATGCTGCGCGGGGTTGTCTGTGGGCGCAGGTTGGCGCCTTGGCCGTTGGCCTTCTCGGCCAGCTCGAGCACGCGGCGGTAGTGGTCGCCGAGCGACGCCATCTGCATTAGGTTGAAGGTGAAGGGTCGCCCGAGGTTGCGGGAGAGCTCCGCGATCCACGCCATCTCCTCGTCGACGCGCGAGGTGGAGCCGTCGACCTCGTTGTACCGGGGGGCGCACTCCAGCACTCCGGTGCCGCGGGCTCCGAGGGGCGCTGCGATGGCTGCGAACTCGGACGGGTCGGCCCAGGTGCCCGGCACCCAGCGCCCGTCGGGGGTGTGGTGGGTGAGGCTGCGCGAGATCGAGTAGCCGAACGCGCCGGAGGCGAGAGCGTCGTCGACCAGGGCGGCCATATCGGCGAGTTGTTCCGAGGTGGCCGAGAAGTCCTCCTCACAGGCGGGGTCTCCTGCCACATAGGTACGTACCGCCACGTCACCGACGTAGCCGCCGGCGTTGATGCCCATTGGCAGGGCGTCGAGCGTGTCGAGGAAGTCGCCGTAGGACTCCCAGTCCCAGCTCAGGCCCTCGAGGATGGCGGAAGCAGGGATGTCCTCGACCGACTCCATCATCGTGGCGAGAACGTCGGCCTGGCCAGGTCGCACCGGGGCGAACGTCATCCCGCAGTTGCCCATGACCACTGACGTGACGCCGTGCCAGCAGGAACTCGACATGAGGGGATCCCAGCCGATCTGCGCGTCCAGGTGTGAGTGGAGGTCCACGAAGCCCGGTGTCACGTGGCGGCCCTCCGCATCGATCACCTTGTCGGCACCCGCGGTGTCGACTTCGCCAACTGCGGTGATGCGGTCACCGTCGATGCCCACGTCGCCCCTGGTCGGCTCGGCACCGGTGCCATCGACGATCGTGCCGCCGGTTATGACTAGATCGTGTGGCATGTCGCCCCCTGTTCGCGATGCCCTTCGAGGGGCCCTGTCGTGGGCGAGGCTACCTGCCGTCAGGTTCCGGTGACGGCGCTGTGGGGGTCGACGAGGCCGTGGCCGTATTCGGTGTCGTGGCCGGGTGCCCCGACGTCGGTGACCGTGGTCACCAGGCGGTCGGCAACCTGGTCGGGTGTCATCTGCGGGTTGGCGCCCAGCATGAGGGCCGCGACGCCGGCGGCGAACGGGGTCGCCATCGAGGTGCCTGACTTGTAGCCGTAGCCGCCTCCGCTGAGGGTGGACAGGATGCTCGAGCCTGGAGCGGCCACATCGAGGTAGCTGCCCCGGGTGCTGAAGCTGGACACCAAGCCGGAACTGGTCACCGAGGCGACGGCGATCGTGTTGGGTCCGGCAGCGGGGTAGTGGGTGGAGCCGTTGGGGCCGCCGTTTCCGCCCGCGGCGAGCACGACGACGCCGTTGGCGTGGGCGTAGTTGATCGCATTGGTCATCGAAGTGCTCTGGCCGCTGCTGCCGAGTGAGAGGTTGATCACATCCGCGCCGTTGTTGGCTGCCCACACGACGCCGGCTGCGACGTCGGTGCTCCAGCCGGAGCCGGTGGCGCCGAGCACGCGCAGCGGGAGGATGGTGGCGCCGGGGGCGACGCCGGCGATCCCGATGCCGTTGTCGGCTCCGGCTGCCGCTATGCCGGCGACGTGGGTGCCGTGGCCGTTGGGGTCGACGGAGCCGGTACCGGTGGTGACGACCGCAGCGCCGTTGAGGGCGCTGCCGCCGGGAGCGACACGGCCGGCCAGATCGGGGTGAGTGCCATCGACTCCCGTGTCGATGACTGCGACGGTGACGCCGGCGCCGTTGCCGCACTGCCACACCGGCGAGTAGGGCGTGAGGTTGTCGGACCACTGGCTCGGGTGCAGCGGGTCGCTGGTGGTGATTCCGTCGGTGGTCGAGTCGGAGGTCGTGACGGGCTCGGCGACATCGAGTGAGACGACCGGGTCGTCCTCGATGGCGAGGGCGGCGCCGACCTCCTCGACGGTCACGACGTCGAACTCGGGCTCGCCGTCGACGTTGGTCGTGATCTCGACCAGGCCGGTGGTGGCGGCTGCTCCGGTGGCCGCGCCGAACGCCGCGGCACCGAGTTCGTCACCTTCGAGGGGCTGTGCCTCCCAGGACGAGTCGGCGTCGGCCACCGGTGCCAGGTCACAGCTGATCGGCTGCACCGGGGCTGTTGCAGCGGGCGGTGCAGGCGGGGATGGGTGCATCGCAGCCGGCGGTGCGGTGTTGGACGGTGGGCTCGATGGAGGCGGGGGTTGGCACGCGGCTGCGAAAAGGATTCCGGCCGCGGCCGCAGCGGTGCCGAAGGTGACCCTTCTGCGTTTCGATGCAGCTGCGTTGCCCATGACACTGGTGTCGGAGAGGTGGGGAAGTGACCTGAGATCAATGGGTCAGCGGGCCCAGATGAAACGATTTCGCGCAAACTGTTCCGTTGAGCGGAACGCGCTTCCACGTGGCGAAACAGTGTGTTACGTTGCCGTTTGCCGTCGAAGACGGACGGCTCCGGTCGGGTTGGCCGGGGGCGATGCGAGTATCCATCTACAGGGGGAACCCAACAATGAAGAACACACGTAAGGCATTGGGCGCAATCGCCGTCGGCCTCATGGGTGCAGGCGTCCTTGGCGCATGCGCTCCGGCTCCGGCTCCGCCCGCAGGCGGCGCTGAGGACGCAACGGTCAACACCAACCTCGACTGCAGCCTGGACATCTACGACAACGGGGCCTTCCTGTTCACGTCCAACTCGACGTACGCGGTCACCGTCACGATCGACGGCACCAACGGCAACCCCGCCAGCGCCGCGATCAGCGTCACGGGCATTGAGAACGGTCCGCTCCCAGGAGCCGGCGGTCCCTACATCGAAGCCATAACCAGCGAGGGCACTTCCAGCCAGACTGACCTGCTGCCCGCAGCGGGCGGTGGCAACATCGACCACACTGGCACCATGGACGTGAACGGCATCGACACCACCGGTGGAGACGTCGTCCTGTCGGTCAGCGGCTTCAACTTCTACGCCGCTGGCACCAACCCGAACCCTGGTGACAACGACTGGGCGGAGGGCGCCTGCACCTTCCCGGGTGGCGATCCCTCGGTGACGCTCGGCGCCTGATCGGCAACGCCTGATCAAACAAGTCCGCGGGTCTTTGTGCCGACCCGCAGGGGCGAGAGAGGGGGGTCCTCCGGGACCCCCTCTTTCGCGTCCCCGTCCCAGAGGGACGACAATGCTGTTCCGCTGGCCGGAACGGCATTGTCATGAGCGGAACGGCCGTGGTAGCTTTTCTTCACCGCGAACGCGGTCGACCCTGGTGCTGTCAGGGGGGCGAATGACCAACAGGGGAGATACGCCATGAATACCCGCAAGATGTTCCTCGGAGTTGCGACCGTGCTGGCAGGCATCGGCCTGCTCGGCGCCTGCGCGCCGGCTCCTACTCCGGATCCGTACGTGCCGCCCACCGGCCCGACCGACACGAAGACCATCGACCTGACCTGCTCGGTGTTCGTGCCCTCGATCAGCCTCACCACGAGCGCCACCCACAGCGCCACCATCACACTGACGGGCACCGACCCCACACCTTCGGGCACCGGCATTGCCTACGCCGTTGACATCAGCGGTGGCATCAAGAACGGTCCCGTGGCGACAACCGGCGGCAGCATCGAGTTGTTCACGTCGCTGGACGGCGCTCCTGAGGAAGAGACCGCAACCGGTGTCCTGCCCGCAACCGCAGGCAGCGCCTTCGTGGTCGTTCCGCAGCTCTCCGGCACCTCTGCTGCGATCACCGCGCAGGCCGAGCTGCACCTCACCAAGATCACCTACACCGCCAACGCTCCGTCCGGTGATGCGTTCGGCACCTGCGTGATCGCCTACGGCAGCCAGCCGGGCATCCTGATCGACGTCGTCTGATCGAGGTCTGACCAGTACCACGGATGGGGCCCCGCTTCGGCGGGGCCTCTTTCGCGTCCGGATACCGAGCGCAGCTAGTCACCGCGTCGGTCGCGTGACATCGCGCGCTGGGCCTCGCGTTGCGCTTCGCGCTTCGCCAGGTCCTGGCGCTTGTCGACGGTCTTGCGCCCCTTGCCGGGGGCGAGCTCCAGCTTCACGCGGCCGCCCTTGAGGTAGAGCTTCAGCGGTACGAGCGTCATCCGCTCCTGTGCCAGCTTGAGGTCGAGGCGGTCGATCTCGCCACGGTGCATCAGCAGCTTGCGGGGTCGCTCGGGTTCGTGGCCGCTGTGGTCCTGCGCATGCGAGTAGGGGGCGATGTGCAGGCCTCTGAGCCACACCTCGCCCTTGTCTATGTGCGCGTAGGCGTCTGCGATCTGCACGGTGGCCTCGCGCAGGCTCTTGACCTCGGAGCCGGTGAGCACGATGCCTGCCTCGAAGCTGTCGCCGAGTTCGTAGTCGCGTCTGGCACGGCGGTTGGTGGCCAGCACGCGGTCATCGCCCTGCTTGTTGGAGTTGGCGCCCGACTGCTTCATGGGCGGCCGATGGTACCGGCGGTAGCCTCTCGGGCGTGAACGACAGCCAACTGGAGATCACCGCGGCGCAGCGGGACGAGATGTACGCCCACGCCCTGGGCGGCTTCCCGCTCGAGGCGTGCGGTCTGCTGGAGGGAGACGCCGAGGGGGTGATGGCGGCGTTCCATCCGTGCGTCAACGAGGCGGCCAGCTCGAAGCTGTACACGGTCGCGCCGAAGGACATGCTGCGCGCCGACATGGCGGCCGAGGACAACGGCAACCAGATCATCGGGGTGATGCACAGCCACACCCACACGGATCCGTACCCGTCGCCCACCGATGTGGCCCAGGCGCCCGACCCCGCGTGGCACTACGTGATCGTGTCGTTGCGTGACGACGTGCCGATGCTGCGCAGCTTCAGGATCGTCGACGGCGGGATCGCCGAGGAGCCCGTCGTGGTCAGATGAGCGCCTGTCTGGTCAGGTGAGCTAATCCCTACCATAATGGTCAGGAATAGCCCCGACCCCCCGACAGGCACATGACCATCCACAGCTCCGTACTCGACATGATCGGCGACACACCACTGGTCGACGTGTCCTCCGTGAGCCCAAACCCGCAGGTGCGGATCCTCGCCAAGATGGAGGGCCAGAACCCGGCTGGTTCGGTCAAGGACCGCATCGCGCTGTCGATGATCACCGAGGCCGAGGCCGAGGGCACCCTGTCGCCGGGCTGCACGATCATCGAGCCCTCTTCGGGCAACACCGGCATCGCCATGGCGATGATCTGCCGGCTGCGCGGCTACCACCTGAAGATCGTGCTGCCCGAGAACGTGTCCATCGAGCGCCGCCAGCTGCTCGAGGTCTATGGCGCCGAGATCATCCCGTCGCCCGGCGAGGAGGGCTCCAACGGCGCCGTGCGGCGTGCACAGGCGCTCGCTGATGAGCACCCCGAGTGGGTGTTCCTCTACCAGTACGGCAACGAGGCGAACCCGAGGGCCCACTACAACACCACGGGCCCCGAGATCTGGCGTGACGTTCCCGACATCACCCACTTCGTGGCCGGGCTCGGCACCTCCGGCACGCTGCTCGGTGTGGGCACGTACCTGAAGGAACAGAACCCCGCCGTCAAGGTGATGGCCGTCGAACCGCCGTCGGGCGAACAGGTCGAGGGCCTGCGGTCGCTGGACGACGGCTACATCCCGCCGGTGTTCGAGAAGTGGGGTGGCTACGACCTGCTCGACGGCAAGTCGATCGTGCGGCCCCGGGAGTCGCTCGAGAACACGCGGCTTCTCGCCGACGTCGGCATCTTCTCCGGCATCTCCGCGGGTGCGGCCCTGGCCGGCGCCCGCAAGGTCGCGGAACGCATCGACTCCGGTGTGATCGTGTTCGTGGTGTGCGACTACGGATGGAAGTACCTGTCCACCGGCGCATGGACCCTGGATCTCGACGAGGCTGCGGCCAACGCCGAGAAGGTCATCTACTTCTAGTAACGCCGGTACCGTGTCGGCAGTGAGTGACGGGCCAATCGGGATGTTCGACTCCGGTTTCGGAGGGCTCACCGTGGCGCGCGCCGTCATGGACCTGCTGCCCGACGAGGACCTCGTGTACCTGGGTGACACGGCCCGCTACCCCTACGGGCCGCGGCCGCTCGACGAGGTGGCCCTCTACGCACACCAGATCGCGGAGGAGCTGGTGGAGCGCCGTGGCGCCAAGATGCTGGTGGTCGCCTGCAACACCGCCGCTGCCGCGGCGCTGGAGTCGATCGAGCAGCGCTACGACGTGCCGGTCGTGGGCGTGATCGAGCCAGGCGCGCGGGCGCTGCTGGAGGCAACCGTGACAGGCCGGGTGGGGGTTATCGGCACAGTCGGCACCATCGGTTCGGGCGCTTACCAGGAGGCGGTGTCGGAGCTCGCCGAGACCGCTGCGGAAGCCGAGCTGGAGGCGCTGGCCTGCCCGGGCTTCGTGGAGTTCGTCGAGCGCGGTCTGTTCGACGGCCCACAGGTGCACGTGCTCGCCTCGCGGTTGCTGGCACCGGCCATCGAGGCCAAGGTCGACACGCTGTTGCTCGGGTGCACCCACTATCCGTACCTGGCACGAGCCATCTCCGATGTGATGGGAAGCGATGTCGTGCTGGTGTCGTCCGCCGACGAGACCGCCTTCGAGGTGCACCGCATGCTCAACCGCACCGGCCTCGCCAGGGGCGAGAGGAGCGGTTCTGCCACGTTCATCACCACCGGCGACGTCAACTCGTTCGAGGAGCTCGGCCGCAAGCTGCTCGGGCCCGAACTCGCCTCCGCCGAACAGGTGAGGCTCCCATGAGGCTCACCGTCCTCGGATGCTCGGGCACCTACGCAGGCCCGGGCCAGGCATGCAGTGGCTACCTGGTCGAGTCGGGTGGCACGAAGGTGCTCGTTGACGCGGGGCCCGGCACATTCTCCGAACTGCAGAAGTACACCGACGTGAGGGCTCTGGACGCCATGTTCCTCAGCCACTCGCACCCAGACCACTGGGTCGAGGCGCCCGTCATGCGCAATGCGTTGCGATACGTGGTGGTGTCCGAAGGCCTGCCCGTGTACTCGACCGACGAGACGCTCGGACTGATCACGGACGTCTGCCACGAGAGGGTCGAGCCCACTTACCTGATGCACTCGATCGGCGACGGTGCCGAGGTGCGGGTGGGGGGCATCACCGTGCGGGCGTCGCGCACGCAACATCCGCCCGAGACCCTGGGCTTCTGCCTCGACGACGGGACCAGCCGGATCGCCTACAGCGCCGACACCGGCGCCGACTGGGGCTTCGGTGAGTTCGGTGGCCAGGTCGACCTCGGGATCTGTGAGGCGACGTTCCGCGAGGGCACCGAGGTGGCCTCCACCGGGCGCGACGTGCACATGACGGCGCTCGATGCCGGGGCGATGGCGAAGGCCGCGGCAACCAGGCAACTGATGATCACCCACCTGCTTCCGGGAGCCGACGTGGCGGGTGCAGTCGCCGAGGCGGAGTCGGCCTATGGTGCTGCGGTCCGGGTCGCCGAGGGCGGCCTCCTCATCGATCTCTGACTGGAGAATCTCTTGCGACCCGACGGCCGTGCCAATGACGAACTGCGTCCCCACAGCTTTGAGCGCGACTACACCGCGTACGCCGCGGGCTCGGTGCTCGTAACCTTCGGCGACACCAAGGTGTTGTGCACCGCAATGGTGGACGAGGACACGCCCCGCTGGATGCGCAACAGCGGCAAGGGCTGGGTCACCGCCGAGTACTCGATGCTCCCCGGGTCCTCACCCGAGCGGATCCGGCGCGAGACCAAGGGACCCAAGGGTCGCACCCAGGAGATCCAGCGGCTGATCGGCCGTGCGCTGCGGTCAGTGTGCGACATGCGGGCGCTCGGGGAGCGCCAGGTGTTGATCGACTGCGACGTGCTCCAGGCCGACGGTGGCACCCGCACGGCGTCCATCTGCGGTGCCTACCTGGCGCTTTCGGACGCACTGGTCAGGGCCCGCCAGGCGGGGCTGATCGACGTGGACCCGCTCACCGACCTGCTGGGAGCCGTGTCCGTCGGGGTCATCGACGGCGAGCCGCGCCTCGATCTGCCCTACTCGGAGGACTCGACCGCCGAGACCGACATGAACGTCGTCATGACCGGCGATGGCCGCTTCGTGGAGGTGCAGGGCACCGCCGAGGGCGAGCCGTTCAGCCGCGAAGAGCTGGATTCGCTGCTCGGGCTCGCCGAGAAGGGCATCCGCGAGATCCATGACCTGCAACGCCAGTACATGGACATCGCGGTCGAGCCCCGCGAGATCGTGCGCTGACCGGCACTGGGTGATGCGGCTGCCGTCGAAGCTGTTGCTCGCATCGGCCAACCCGGCCAAGGCCCGGGAACTGGCCGAGGTGCTTGCCGCGCGGCTCGGTGGCGACGTCGAACTGGTGCCCCGGCCGGCCGATGTGCCCGAGGTGGCGGAGGACCAGCCGGACTTCGAGGGCAACGCCCGGCTGAAGGCCGTGGCTCTCTGCGGGGCGACCGGCCAGGCCGCGCTGGCCGACGACTCTGGGCTCGAGGTCGACGCCCTGGATGGCCGTCCCGGCGTGCGGTCCGCACGATTCGCGGGGGAGTCGGCCGATGATGCGGCGAATGTGTCGAAGCTGTTGTCAGAGCTCGGCGAACTCGGGGCCGGCGACCCAGGGCGGCGGGCGCGCTTTCGGTGTGTGATCGTCGTGGTCGCCCCCGATGGCGGGGAACTGGTGGCCTCGGGCACCGTCGAGGGGACGATCGCTGCGCAGCAACGGGGGGAGTCGGGGTTCGGCTATGACCCTGTGTTCGTGCCCGATGACGGCGACGGGCGCACCTTCGCGGAAATGACTTCCGACGAGAAGCACTCGATCAGCCACCGTGGGCGAGCGCTCTCGGAGTTGGCAGGCCAGTTCACCATCCCCTGAGGTCGACCGGGAACACCTCGATCACGTCTTCGCCATCGGTGATGTGCAGCCTGTCGTGGTAGGCAACGGTCGGGTCGACATGGGCGGGTACAACCCGCAGCCGGGAGCCGACGGCGGCGAGGGTGCCATCGGCACCCGGCAGCACCGTGGTGTGCTCGTCGGAGCAGAAGAACACGTTGTAGCCCTGGATGGTCGGCTCGCCATGGTCCATGCCAAGCGACTTGAGGCCACAGTCCAGCACCATCCAGCCCCGCGGGCTGTGCGAGATCACCGTTGCCTCGAGCTCCAGGGCCAAGCCGAAGGGCAGGCCGAGCTGGTCATAGGCGGTGTCCATCAGCAGGTAGCTGCCCGCCTGCACCTCGTCGGTGTGAGGGTGCATGTCGAACGTTCCGGTGCCGCCGGCGGACGTGATGCCGCCACCCACGTCCTCGAGGGCGGAGCGCAGGAGGGTCATCGATTCCTCGACAGCAGCCTCGCGTTGCTTGCGGTCGGGGTTGCCGACCACGTGGCCCTCGTAGCCCATCACCCCGCGGACCGTGAGCCCGGCGTCTCGTGCGAGCTGGGCGATCGGGCCTGCTCCATCAGGTGGCACGCCGCAGCGGGGCAGACCCACGTCGACGTCGACCAGCACTTCGATGCCGGTGCCCGAAGCGGCCTCGATGGTCTCGGGCGAGTCGACTGCGATGGTCACGCGGCAGTCGTCGCGGTCGGCCAGGGCGGCCAGCCGGACTCCGTCGAGGGTCTCGTTGGCGAGCAGGAGGTCTTCGCCGAGGCCGGCGTCGACCATCCCCTCCACCTCTCGCATCGTCGCGGCGCAGAAGCCGCTGTGGCCGCCCCGTCGAGCCACATGGCGGGCCAGCGCAGTCGACTTGAAGGCCTTCACGTGCGGCCGCAGGCGGCCGCCGGGCCGGGCTGCCGCCATGGCGTCGATGTTGGCGTCGAGCGTTGCGCCGTCGACCACGAGCGCTGGCGTGGTCAGGTCATGCACGTTCATGTCACGAGAACACGACGGTTCTGTTGCCCCACACGAGGACCCGGTGCTCCAGGTGGGCCCGCAGCGCTCGGGCGAGCACCACGACCTCTAGGTCGCGGCCATGCCGAGTCAGTTCGGGCACGTCGTCGCGGTGGCTCACGCGGGTCACGTCCTGGTCGATGATCGGACCGGCGTCGAGTTCAGCGGTCGCATAGTGCGCGGTGGCCCCGATCACCTTCACGCCGCGCTCGTGGGCCTGGGCGTAGGGGCGGGCGCCGACGAAGGCGGGCAGGAACGAGTGGTGGATGTTGATGATGGACATCGGCCAGCGCTCGATGAAGTCCGCCGACAGGACCCGCATGTAGCGCGCCAGAACCACGAGCTCGACACCCTCGGCTTCGAGGAGGTCGACCATCGCGGATTCCTGGGCCGCCGGCTCGGCGCCCACCGGCACATGGCGGAACGGCACGCCGAACGCGTCGGCCAGCCCTCGGTGCGCGTCGTGGTTGGAGGCCACAACGGCCAGCTCGGCAGGCAGCTCACCCGCGCTGTGGCGCGACAGCAGGTCGGTGAGGCAGTGCGGCGCAGTGGACGTGAGCACAGCAGTGCGGGGACGTTCGTCGCTGAAGCGCAACGTTGTCGCCATGTCGAAGCGGTCGGCAACAGCTGCAAAGGCGGGGAGGATCCCCTCGCGGTCGAGTGCGAAGCCGTCGAGTTCGAACTCGACACGCTGGAAGAACACCGAGTCGGTCGCATCCGTGTGCTGCTCGGCGTGAACGATGTTGCCGCCGTTCCTCCACACGAAGTCGGCGACGGCGGCCACGACACCCGGCTGGTCCGGGCAGCTCAGCAGCAGGATGGCAGTCGGTGAACCCACCGGCGCATCGTAGCGACAGTGCAGTTTGTTGCCGTGCGGACGGGGGGCGTCGCACCCCCAAGCCCCTAAGGGCACCGGGACCTACACCCGGCGCGTCTGCCAATTCCGCCACGTCCGCGAGTGCACTCAACCTACCCGTGCTGGGAAAGCGTCCCGTGCGCGTTACTCTCGGCGCCATGTTCGACACCGATTCACCGAACCCGCAGGCCGCTCCCGCTGAGGTCGTCACCGCCATACAGCACGCCGTTTCGCAGACACCGACGGGCATGGAGCCCTCGGCGGACATCTACAACAGGCTGCTCAAGAATCGCATTGTGTTCCTTGGATCGGAAGTCGATGACCAGGTCTCCAACTTCATCACCGCCCAGCTCCTGTACCTGGAGGGCGAGGATGCCGAGAAGGACATCTACCTCTACATCAACTCGCCGGGTGGCTCGGTGACCGCGGGCATGGCGATCTACGACACCATGCAGTTCGTCACCCCCGACGTGGGCACGATCTGCATGGGCCTCTGTGCCTCGATGGGCCAGTTCCTGTTGTGCGCCGGCGCACCCGACAAGCGCTACGCCCTGCCGCATGCGCGGATCATGATGCACCAGCCATCAGCGGGCATGCAGGGCCAGGCGGCCGACATCGCGATCCAGGCCGAGCAGCTGAAGTACATCAAGGACCTGCTCGCCGAGCGCATCGCTGACCACACGGGACAGTCGAAGGACCAGATAAACCTCGACTCGGACCGCGACCGCTGGTTCACCGCCGAAGAGGCGAAGGACTACGGCATCATCGACCACGTGATCGTGCGCCGCGGCGAGATGCGCTAACCGCCGAAGACCTGCACCACGTAGTAGTTGCCGTTGGCAGAGGCCACGCCCACGCCTATGTGGGTGTAGCGGCCGCTGAGCATCGTGGAACGGTGTGCTCCGCTGTTCATCAGGAGGCCGTGTGCCTGATCGATCGTCGACGCCATGGCGAGGTTCTCGCCCAACGCCCGCCACCCACCGCCGGCACCGTCAGCAAGGTTGGAGTGAGCAAGCGAACCCTGCGCGGCCAGCGCCTCGGACCAGGCCTGCGCCTTCGCCTGGAGGGTCGGATGGTTGAGCACGGGGTGCACCCCCCTCGCCTCGCGCTCTTCGTTGACGCGCTGGATCGCGTACGCGTACTCCAGGCCGATGCAGCTCGTGAGCAACACGGCGAGGATCGGAAGTGCGAGGAGTGGCCGGAGCTTCTTGGTGGTCATGGGGGAAATCCTGAGAAAGATGACGTTCTTTACGAACCTATTACACATCGGGGGCGATGGGTGGAACCCTCGCCTCCGGCTGCCCAGCCTCCCAAACCAGTCGGACGTGTCGGCACGCAGTTGAGGAGTCCGCGCCAGGGGCTCAGTCGAGGCGGATTCCGCACTCGGTTTCGGCCCAGGCTGACACCGCGGCCACGTGGGCGGGCATCTCGGCCAGTCGCTGGTTGGCCGCCTCGCGGCGCAGCTCCAGCTCATCGGGATCGGCCTCGGAGCCGCTCAGGGCTATGTCGACGACCTCGGCGAACGTGTCGTTGATGGCAGCCATGTCGTCGGCGATCTCCTCTGGAGCGTCCGCAGCCACCGCCGCGAAGCGGTCGAGCTCCGTCGCTCCGGTCGATCCGTCGTCGGAGGCGACCGCCGCGACGAGTGAGTCGAGGTCGCCCACCGACTCGAGCTGCCCGCACCACGTCGGCGTGCCGTCGCCACAGGCGGCGAGTGGGGCAGTGAGCCCGAACGCGGCTACCAGCACGGCTGGGCGGAAGCGGAAGTGGATGCGCAGCCGCTTCGTGGCCAACTCAGCCCCGCGCCGCCAGCGCGGCGGCCCGGATGTCGGTGATCGCCCGCGCGAACCCGCCGGGATCCCGGAACACGGCGCTGCCGGCGACCATCACGTTGGCAAGGGCCTTGGCGGGTCCGGCCGCTGTGTCCACGCCGATGCCCCCGTCGACCTCGAGGTCGATGTCGCGCCCGGACGCGGCGATCATCTCGGCCACCTCGGCCACCTTGGGCTCCATGGACTCGATGTACTTCTGTCCGCCGAATCCCGGGTTGACCGTCATCACGAGGATCTGATCGACCAGGTCCATCACGTGCTCGATCGTGACTGCGGGTGTGGCCGGGTTGAGCACCACGCCCGGGCTCACTCCGAGGTCGCGGATGTGGCCGAGGGTGCGGTGCAGGTGGGTACAAGCTTCCTGGTGCACGAGGATGATGTCGCACCCGGCCTCGACGTAGCGGGGGATCAGCTCGTCGGCCTCGATCACCATCAGATGGGCCTCGAAGGGGATGTCCACCCGCTTGCGGCAGGAGTGGATCACATCGGGGCCGATCGTGAGGTTGGGAACGAACACGCCGTCCATCACGTCCCAGTGGATCCGGTCTGCGCCGGCGGCCTCGAGTTGCTCCACGGCCTCGCCGAGCGCGGAGAAGTCGGCGGGAAGGACCGAAGGTGCGATCTGCACGTCGGGAACGGACATCAGCTGTGGCCTCCATTGTCACCGGCGTCTGATTGCCAGTGGACCTCTGACGATAGTTTGGCCGGGTGAACGGCGGAACTTCACCAGCGACGCTCGGGCCGGTGCTGCTGGAGCGCGCGGTCGCGGGTGGCAGCGTGCTCGGCCATGACGCCGACGGCCGCGTCGTACTGGTGCGCGACGGCCTGCCGGGCGAGTCGGTCTCGGTGGCCGTGGAGTCAGACAAGCCGCGCCTGGTCCGGGGCGTGGTGGACGGAGTGCTCGATGCAGCTGACGAGCGCGTGGAGCCGCAGTGTCGGTTCGTGGCCGAGGGCTGCGGTGGCTGTGACCTCCAGCATGCGAGTGAGGCGTTGCAGGCATCGATGCGCGTCGAAGTGGTGCGCGATGCGCTTTCACACCTTGCCGGGGTCGACAACGTGCCGGTGCAGCAGGTGGAGCCCGCCGCCACGGCCGCCGGGCGCACCACGATGCGCCTGGCAGTGCTCGACGGCCGGCTCGCGTTGCGCCGACACCGATCCCATGAGCTCGTGGCGATTCCCGAGTGCCTCGTGGCCCACCCGGCGCTCGGGCCCGTGCTCGCAGAGGGCCGGTTCCCGGGTGCAAAGGAGGTCACGGTTCGTGCATCGGCCTCCACCGGCGATGTGGTCGCGGTCGTGGCGCCGGATTCCCGAACCGCCGAGGTGCCCGACGACGTGCGTGTGGTGGGCGCGGATGAGCTGGGCAGGAACCAGCGGGCCTGGATACACGAGGAAGTCGACGGTCACGAACTGCGCGTTTCGGCACAGTCGTTCTTCCAGTCCGGTCCGGTGGCTGCAGCCGCCCTGGGTCGTGCGGTCAAGCGGGCCTTGGGTGGATTCGCTCCCGCGACTGACCGCCTCGTCGACCTGTACGGCGGAATCGGGCTGTTCACGGTGTTGCTGGGAGCGCGCAACGCGGTGGTCGTCGAGCGGTCGGCGGCCGCGGTGGCGGACGCCAGGGTCAATACGGGGCACCTCGGTGCGAAAGTGGTCAAGGTGGCGGTCGGGGGTTGGCGGCCGTCTGCGGCCGATGCAGTCGTGGCCGACCCGTCGCGCAAGGGCCTCGGAGCCGAGGGTGTGCGGGCGGTCGTGGCAACGGGTGCGCCGCGCGTGGCGCTGGTGAGCTGTGATCCGGCGGCGCTCGGGCGCGACGTCGCCCTGCTGGCCGAACAGGGGTGGGATGCCACGGGCATCGAGGTCGTGGACATGTTCCCGCATACCCACCATGTGGAAGCGGTCACGACGCTCGTCAGGAAGGGCTGACGTCGGATGGGCAGGGCGAGGGCGGTGCTTGGGGTGCTGCTGGTGGTCACGGCCCTGGGATTCGGCAGCTGGTGGTTCTTCGCGCGCGACACGACCGTGCCGGGGCTGGGTGCCTGTGATCCCGAGCCGCCCGGGGCGTTGGTGCCCGCAGTGGTTGCCGAGCTGCCACACGACGCCGATGCGTTCACCCAGGGACTGGTGGTGACCGAGGGGGAGTTGTGGGAAAGCACCGGCCTGCGCGGCGAGTCCGACCTGCGCCAGGTCGACCCTGCGACAGGCGAGGTGCTGGAACAACAGGCGCTGCCCCCCGAACAGTTCGGCGAGGGGTTGGCAGTGCGTGGCGATGCCGGCCTAGTGCAGCTCACGTGGACGTCCGGCCGGGCGTTGGTATGGGACCGCGACCCGCTCGCGCAGGTGGCATCGTTCGACTACGAGGGCGAAGGCTGGGGGCTGACCGCGATCGGCGGTGAGCGGTTCGCCATGAGCGACGGCACAGACGTGCTGGCGGTGCGCAACACGGACGACTTCGAGGTCATCGAGCGCTTCACCGTGGCGCGTGCCGGAGGCGAGGTCGGAGCTCTCAACGAACTCGACTGGGACGGTGAACACCTCTGGGCCAACCGCTACCAGACCAACGAGATCCTTCGCATCGACATGGACTGCGGCGTGGTCGATGCCGTGGTCGACGCATCCACGCTGGTCGAGCGGGCCGCCGAGCTGGCGGCCGACGTCGGACTCGAGCGTGACTTCGCGGAGCGCGACGTGCTCAACGGCATCGCCTCGACGGGCGACGGGTTCTACGTGACCGGCAAACGGTGGCCGGTCATGTTCGAGGTCACGTTCGAACCTGGCTGAATCTGGCTAGCGTGATCCGATGGCAAGACCCGCAGCAGATGCCCTGTACGACACCGGTTCTATCGCCTGGCGGATGAACAGCCAGTCCTTCGTGCTGCTCGGTGGCCCGCGTGCCGCGATCCTGCAGGTGTGCGACCCCGGGGTCGCGGCGGGTGTCGCCGAGTTCAGCAGCTACCGCTCAGACCCCCTCAGGCGTCTGGAGCGCACCCTGCAGGCGATGCTCGCAATCTCCTTCGGCAGTGCCGAGCGTCGCGAAGCCACCCTGGCCGGGCTCGAACGGGTGCACTCGTCGGTGAGCGGCGACCTCGCCGACGGCTCCAGCTATTCGGCCCTCGATCCCGAGCGCCAGTTCTGGGTGCTCGCCACCCTCACCGACACCGTCATCGAGGTCGACCGCCGCTACCTCGGCTGGATGGGGCCGGCTGAGCGCAATGCCTACTACTCCGAGACCCTCCGCCTCGCCGACGCCTTCGGGATCCCTGGCTCGGTCGTGCCCGGGACTTACCCCGAGTTCCGCGACTACTTCGAGCAGATGGTCGCCACACTGGAGCCCACGCAGGAGTCCATCGACATCACGCGTTCGCTGATGTCACCGCGGATCCGGTTCGTGCCCGGTGTTGCCTGGGTGCCGTTCAACGTGGTCACCACGGACCTGCTGCCGCGCAGGCTGCAGCATTGTCTCGGGCTGCGCGACCTCACGACCGCGGAGTTGGCCGCAGTGAGGGCATTGCAGGTCTCCATGCGCAACTCGGTCGCGCATGTCGCCGGCGCCTGGGCCGACAACCCGCTGCTCAGCCGCGCCGCCTGAGGCTCAGGCGTCCGCCTGCTTGCGGTGTCTCCGGTTCGCGTAGGTGCGGCCGTGCGGCATCACCTCGATGCGCCATGCGGCACCACCGATTCCGATCAGCAAGAAGAACAGGCCGGCGAACACCGGGAACCCGAGTGCGTCGAAGGTGGCGAAGCCGAAGAAGGCGCCGACCACGCTCGCCGCGATGGTGGCGCCGAGGTGCTGTGTCTCCTCGTCCAGGGCGTGCCAGTAGACCTGGCGCGACACCGACGTTCCGACCACAACGAGGAACACGAGACCGCCGAGGGCCACGAGGCCGCCGGTGACGAGGGTCATGAGCAGCTGGTTGTCGAGGAAGAAGTACTGCACCGGGTCGAAGGTGCCGAGGCCGCGGCCGAACAGTGGTCGTTCTCCCCAGAGCACCCAGATCTTTTCGTAGTCATCGGTTCGCCCGGAGGTGCTCGGGTCCTCGTTGATGCTCGTGAACAGCGAGACGATAGTTCCCAGCAGGCCGCTCACGAGGCCTCGGACCACCAGGAGGAAGACTATCGAGCCGGCCAGGAACCAGAGCCTGCGAGCCCACTTCCATGCGGGCCACATCATGAGCAGCGCAACTGCGAGGATCACCACCGCCGTACGCGAGACCGATAGCGGGAGCGCCAGGCCCAGCAGCCCCACCCGTGCCCACCGGCGGAACCGCAGCCGCTTCTCGCAGTAGAAGGCCGTGTGCAGCGCGAGCGGCAACAGCATCGCGACTACTCCTCCGAACTCGATCGGGTGCAGTGTGGTGCTTGCGACCCGGTTGACAACGGAGCGCGCAGAGACCGCGAGGAGGTCCCGATTCAGCTCGAGTCCCGGCACCCTCCAGCGAAGCACGGGGTCGAAGTCGGTGAAGAACTGCAGACAGGCCACGATGGCCATCAGCCCTGCAACGTTGAGGATCCGGTTGATGATGACGTCGAGGCGATCCCGGTTGACGATGCCGTCCGAAGCGAGGAGCGCCACGCCCGTGAGGCCAGCTGCGGAGAGCAGCGATCGAGCAGCGCCGTTGGACTCCACGCTCGTGAGCGGTCGCGCAAACGCCACCACGAACGACGCGGCGGTGGTCAGCATGAACACCATCAGCGCCACCCGTAGCGGCTGGAGCGAGTCGATCCGGGGGATCGTGGAGCTCGCGGGGCTCGGTGCGGTCTGCTGCAGTATCCACCAATACCCACATCCCAGGGCGAGGGCGTTCGCTGGTGTGCCGGCTGCTCCGACCGACGGAACCACGTAGCTAGCCGGCAGCAGCATCAGGAACAACAGGTAGATCGACAGGACGGTCGTCGCGTCCAGGTCGACCAGCCGGAACACCAGGTACAGGATCCCGAGTATCGACAGAACCAAGGCCACCAAGGGCTGCCAGAAGGCCGTGAAGAGCAGGGCCAGCACGTAGAGCGCAGCGATGACCCCCCAAACCGGTCGCCTCGGTTTCGGCGGCGACGGATCCATGATCGGCGTGACCGCCATGTGTCGTTTGCCTACTGGCTGCCCGACACGGGCTTGACCGGGAACGGCTCGCGCGGTGCGTTGCGGCCGGCGGTGCTCCGGCCGAGACGTTCGGCCTTCAGAGCTTCTCGGCTTGACTGGCCATGGCGGGACTGGCCGCCACTCTCTGGGTCGTTGTCGTCGTCCGCGCTCGCCTCGTCATGGGAACGGTCGGTTGAGTCCTTCTCGGTGGCTCCGTTGCGTTGCCTGTCCCCGGCGGCGGCTGTGGCGGGGTCGTCCGCGTTGGAGCCGGCCTGGTCTTCCCGGTCACCGCCCCTAGGTCGCTTGCGGGTCTGCACGAGCGACTCCACAAGAACTGCGCCGCCGATCGCCGCCGCGAGGGTTATCGCGAACACGCCCACCAGCACCCGGTTGCGGCTGCCCATTTCCTGCGTGGCATCGGAGGTGGTGAGCACCCGCATGAAGATCTGCTCCTCGGGCGGCACCTCCTCGTCGGCCTGGATATTCGAGAGGGTCTCCGATAGCGCGGCTTGCACGCTCTGAGCCAGTGCCAGCGCGTCTTCGGGGGTGGATGACTCCGCCTCCGTGATTATCACCGGTGCTTCTTGGCTCGTGCCGAACGTGTAGTCCCTGCTCGCATCGCCGCCGACCAGTTCTTTGCGGTATTCGTCGCCGTTGACGGTCCTTGTGACCGCCGACAGGGTCGTGAACAGGGAACTGCTGAACTGCATGTAGGGATTCGTCGGGCCGGTGGCGGGCCGCTCGGGATCTTGCGCGGTCTGGCCCGAGATCAGGATCGATTCGGAGCTGACCTTGTAGGTTGGCTCCACCGACGATGCCAATACCAGCGCTGCGACCGAGCCCACGACCAGGATCGCAAGGACCACGTACCACCGCCGGAGTGCTATGCGGAGTACATCGACTAGATCCACGTGGATTCCCCGTTTCCTGTCTAGAGGCAGCAGCTGGTCAGTCCAGCGTATACACACGCTGGTGAGAACACTGTCACCGAGCGTGACAGTCTCACCGCTCGCCTTTCACCCGGGTATGTCGAGTGGCGGCGTGTCCACCCGACGCATGACGCTCTGGTGGGCAGCGGACTCCAGCAGTCCAAGGTCGAGCTCGCTCGGCGTGGCACAGGTGGCGAGCCCGCGTCCGGCGAGCTCGGCGGCGATCTGCACCTGGTGGTCGTCGACGTGCTCGCCCGCTGCCGCGCTGCGGGGGACAAGCACGGGGTGCACGCCCTTGATGACAGAGGCGAGTGCTGAGCCCACACCCGCGTGGGCGACCACCAGGTCCGCCCCGGCGATCGCAGTCTCGAGCTCGGAGGCCGGCATCGATGCGATCCCTTCCACTCCGAATCGCGTGGTGTCCGTGGCCCCGGTCTGCCAGACCACCTCCGCATCGGCCGGGAGCACATCGACGAGGCGCTCTACGAGTCTGTCGAAGGCGTACCCCTCTTGACTGCCGAGTGTCACCACCACATTGCGGATGGCGGCGAGCTGGCGCTGTGGCCCCGCCTCGAAAGCGTCGAACACCGAGCCCGCGTAGCTCCACGCGCCACCGGCCCACGACCTGTATTGGCAGAATGTCTCCACCCCTGGGGTCGCCGCCAGTATCCGCCCTGACAGCGACGGGCCCTCGACCCGGGCGGCGCTTTCGATGTAGATGGCCCTGGTGCCGTGCCGCCGCGCCGTGGGCAGGGTCGACACGGCCACCGAGGCGCCGGTGCTGACGGCAGTGGTGAACTGCAGTCGCCTGCACATCGCTGCGGCCAGGCGGCGGTTGCGCAGCGCAGCGCGCCAGTCCCTGGGTGGGGCCGGGTGTGCCCAGACGACACGCTCGCCCTCGAGCATCGAACGGCTCTGTGGCGTGTCGAAGGTGAACCAGGTCACCTCGCCCAACTCAAACGGCAAACGGTGCTGGAGGTTGAACAGTTGCGCCAGGTGGCCACCACCGGATGCGGCGAAGAGGGTTCGCACCGATGGGACGCTACCGGGGGCCTAATCGGGCTCCAACCCACCGTCGGACGTCGTCCGCTCGGCCGGTAGCCTGAGGTCTTGGCTGAAGATGAACCTCCCAAGCCCGCGCGCAGCCCGCGATGGAACCGTCGCGTCATCGCGTTTGCCGTCGTGGTGGTCGCTTTGGGCTGGCTCGGGATCGCTGCCCTGCAAGGGGTTCGGGGCGTCAACAGTGCCAACGACGGCCTCGACGCCATGGACGAACTGCGCGGCGTCGCCACGGGCAGCCTCGATGAGCTGGTGGACTCGGTCGGCGGCGAAACGGACGACGTGTCCGAGGAGGACGCTTCGGCCCAGCTTGCGACGGCCGCAGGGCACTTCGCCGATGCATCGGACGCGCTCGACTCATGGGCCATCCAGCCCTTGCGGTGGGTACCGGTGCTGGGCCGTCAGGTCCGCTCGGCATCCGCGCTGGCCGACTCGGCCGAGACCGTGGCCGGCGAGGCCTCCGTTGCGGTCGGCGAGCTGTCCGACGTGCTGGCGGGCTCATCCGCCGCCCCGGCCACCCGCCTGGCGGCCGTGCAGCGCAGTTCCGAGGCGCTCGCCAGCTTTGCCGAGAGCGTCAAGAATCTGGACCTCGGCCCCGAGGAGAGCCTGGTCCCGCCGTTGGCGGATGCCCGCAACAGGTTCGCCGAGGAGTACGTGCGGGTGACCGACACGCTGTTCTCGATGTCGAGCGTGCTCCTGGGAGTCGAGCAGCTCCTGGCCGGCCCCAGCCGCTACCTGGTGCTGGGCGCCAATAACGCCGAGATGCGCTCGGGCGGTGGAATGATCCTGCAGGTCGGGCCTCTCGACATCGACGCCGGGGAGTTCGACATCGGCGAGTTCCGGCCGACCCAGGAGCTCGTGCTGGACTCGCCGGTATCGGTGGACCCCGACATCGAAGCGCTCTGGGGCGCGCTCTCGCCGGGGCGGGACTGGCGCAATACCAACCTGAGCCCGCGCTTCGACCAGACTGGGGCCACGACGGCCGCAATGTGGGAGGCGCTTGGCGAGGAGCCGGTCGACGGCGTGATCCTGCTGGACGTGCCTGCCATCGAGGCCCTCCTCGAGGTCACCGGTCCTGTCACGCTCGACTCGGGTGAGGTCGTGAGCGCCGACACCGTGGCCCAGGACCTGCTGATCGACCAGTACACGGCGTTCGACGACCGCGACGTGCGCCGCGAACGGCTCGGCCGTGTCGCAGCCGAGGTGTTCAACGCGCTCAACAGCGGCGAGATCTCAGCTTCAGAATTGCTCTCGGTGCTGCGCGAGATGGGCGCCGGACGCCACATGATGATGTGGTCTTCCGACCCGCTCCAGCAGGAGGCTTGGGAGGAGCTCGGCACCGCAGGAGTTCCGCCCAGCGACTCGCTGCTGCTGTCGGTGCTCAACCGGGGCGGCAACAAGCTCGATCCCTACCTCGATGTGGAAGCGCAAGTGAGCGTCGACGACAGCGTCGAGCCCGCCCGCTTCACCGTGCAGGTCCACCTCGCCAACAACGCGCCGCAGGGTCTTCCCTTCTACGTCGCCGGGCCGCACCCAGGCTCAGAGCTGAGCACTGCCGAGTATCGGGGGATCGTCTCGCTGACCATGCCATCGGGTGCCGGCAATGTCACGATCGGGGGAGCGGTCCCGGTGGCCCTCGGAGACGACGGGCCAACCCGGGTCGCGGCGGGGGAGGCGCGCGTGCTGCGGGGCGAGTCGGCCACTGTGACAGTGTCGTTCGACCTGCCTGCCGGCTGGGAGGGCATGAGCGTGCAGCCATCAGCGCGGGTGCCCGCCAGTGAGTGGATTACGCCATGGGGCCGGTTCAGCGACGAATTGGCGGTCGAACTGGACTTCGGCCGGGAATAGGGGCCACCCTCAGGGGTCACTCGGGCGCACCAGGTAGGTTTTTCTCCTATTTGATGTGATTTGCACTGGTGCTACTCTTCGGTCATGAGCAGGCGAGCGAGATACTCAGTTGGGGCCGTCGTGGCGACCGTTGTGGTGCTTTGCACTGCGGGCATAGCGGGTGCCCAGGATTCAATTGACCCCTACGTCGGGCCGACACCTTCGGTGGCTCCCCAGACGACCGTCCTGGTGCCGTCGGAGCCGGCAGCAGCTGCTGCGCAGGCTCAGGTCCAGGGTGAGACCTTGGCCTTCACCGGCGGTGATGTGGCTGCGGTCGCAGTTCTGGGCGCGGTGCTCCTGGGTGGCGGAGCGTTGCTGCTGAACGTCCGGCGGCGTCCGCACGCTGTGGCCTGAAGCGGAATCGAACCGAACTCAGACGGCCGCTACCTCAGGTGACAGCCCGAGGGCATTCAGTCTGACCCTGATCTCGTCCACGTAGACGGGGTTCATCACGATCACCAGCTCGGGGTCGTACTCCCTGAGTAGATCCGGATCCACGATCTCCTGGCCCGTGCCGGCCATGAACATGCCGTGCTTGTGGGGGTTGATATCCACCGCGTACTCGATACGCCCGTCCGCCAGCGCTGTAAGAAAAGCGACACCTTTGGACCCGCCGCCCCATATGACGCTGCGGTCTCGCTCTCCCAGTTCGGTCCGCCAGTGGTCGATCTGCTCGGTGTATGCCTTCGAGAAGTGCTCGACTGCGGCTGTCATGGGGCCCATGTCGTCCTCGATCGGCAACGGGTCACCTGGAGCCGGCGTGTCCGCCGAGGGCCTGGCTTCGATCAGCAGGTACTGGTCTTCGTAGTCCAGCGACGCGTTGAGCACCTCGAAGCCTGTGGAGCGGAAGAGTCGTACAAGCGACCCGGCGCTGAAGTAAGAGCAGTGCTCGTAATACACGTCCCAGAACGCGACTTCCTCGAGCACTCGGCGCACGTCGGGTAGCTCGAACAGCACGATGGTGTCGAGCCGGTCGCCGATGCTGCGGCGCACCATCTCCATGAACTCGCGCACGGGTGCGATGTGTTCCAGCGTGTGGCGGCAGACCACAGCATCGGCCTGCAGGTGCGAGTACTCCTCGGAGTAGAAGTCGGTGATCCACTCGATGCGCTGCGCAGCCGCGGTGGTGCGGCGCTCTGGGTGTGCGCTCGGGTCGATCCCGATGCCCCGGCCGACGCCGGCCTCGCACATCATCTCCAAGAACTCGCCCTTGCCGCAGCCGATCTCGAGCACGGTGCGGCCTTCGAGGTCGTACTGGTCGACCCAACGTTGTGCCAGCTCGCGGGCGAACTCGTTGAACTTCTCGCTGAACCCTTGGGTTTCCTCGTAGCGGGCCGAATACTCCGACAACGCCACGTCGAACGCCGCGTTGAATACGAACCCGCAGGTGCGACAGAAGCACAGGTCCATGTCACCGGTGGGGTAGCCCTCGGCGGCGCTGCGGTCCTCCAGCAGTAGGCAGCTATTGGTCGGAATTGACCGCTCGTGGTGGAACGCGACGGTATCGGTGCCGAGGCAGGCGGGGCACGCTGGCTGTGCGGCTGTCTGGTCGTTGGAAGTGATCACAGGATCTCCGGGCTGGGGATTGGGACGATGAAGCGCCCGCCGTTGTCGAGGTACTCCGCCTGCTGCGCGGCGATCTCGTTGCGGAAGTTCCATGCCAGGAGAAGCACGTAGTCGGGCTTCTTCCTGACCAGCGCTTCCGGGTCTTCGATCGGGATGTGCACTCCAGGCATGAGCAGGCCCTGCTTGTGCACGTTGCGGTCGACCACGAAGTCGATCAGCTGGGTGTCGATGCCCACGTAGTTGACGAGCGTGCTGCCCTTTGCCGCGGCGCCGTATGCAGCGATCGACGCTCCGTCGGCCTTGAGGTCCCGCAAGAGTTCGAGCAGGCCCGAGCGAATCGCTTGCACCCTGTCGCCAAACCGGGCATACGCATCGAACGCGGTCAGTCCTTCTCGGGCCTCGCGGTCCAGGTACTCGCGGGCTGTGGGGCTCACGTCCTCGGTCTTGCCGATGTGCCAGCGGAGAGTGCCTCCGTGCATGTCAGGGAAGTACTCGACGTGGTTGAGGAACATGCTGTGACGCCGCACGAGTGCGTCGACGGAACTGCAGGAGTAGTAGCAGAAGTGCTCGTGGTAGATCGTGTCGAACTCGCAGTGCTCGATGAGGTCGCGCACGTATGGGTTCTCTACGGTGATGATGCCGTCGTCGGCGAGGAGCTTCGCCATGCCCCCGACGAACCCGTTGAGGTCGGGCACGTGGGCCATCACGTTGTTGGCGATGATGATATCCGCCGGTCCGTGCTGGGAGCGGATGCGTTCTGCCAGCTCCGGTCCGAAGAACTCGGCGACCGTTGGCACGCCGGCTTCATTGGCGGCGCGGGCCTGATCGGGGGCCGGGTCGACGCCGAGGACAGGAATTCCCTCCTCGACGAAGTTGCGCAGCAGGTAGCCGTCGTTGCTCGCCAGCTCCACCACCAGGCTGTCCGAGCCCAGTTCGCGGCTCTTCACGAGGCCGAGAGCATGGTCCCGTGAGTGCTGCAGCAACGCGTCGGAGAACGACGAGAAGTAGAGGTAGTTGTCGACGAAGAGGACATCGGCGGGCACCTCCTCTGTGATCTGGACAAGCGAGCAGGCGGGGCAGAACGCCACCTCGAGCGGGTACTGGCCCTCGGGGCGATCGACATCCTCCGGCTTCACCAAGGCATCAGCGAGCGGCGTGTCGCCGAGGGACAGGAACAGCTCGAGGTCGTTGGCGCCGCAGGAGCGGCAGGGGGGTAGTTCGGTCATTGTTCCGGCTCCTCAGGGGGGTGGGGCTCAACCGCTGATCGCGGAGTTCCAGCGCAGGTCCTGGCCGAGTCGGCCATCGGACACCAGGCTCTGGATCCTCTTGATGCGCTGAAGGCGGGGTCCTGTAAGCGAGTCGATGTCCATGTCGTAGCGCTTGTACGCGTCGTACAACTCCTCGACGCCACGGCGAACGGTCCATGTCGGCTCGTAGCCGGGCAGGGACGTCTCGGCCTTGGTGCAGTCGACGCGGTAGTTGCGCTTGTCGGGCCCGGCTTCCTCGGCGAAGGCGAGCCGGGTGCCGCTGACGACGCCGGCGACGATCTCGGCCACCTCGCGGACGCGGTAGTTCTCCTCGGTGCGGCCGATGTTGAACGCCTCGGTGTGGACTGCATCTCGGGGGGCCTCGAGTGCGGCCAGAAACGCGAGCGAGATGTCCTCGATGTGCACCAGCGGACGCCACGGCGAGCCGTCGCTCTTCATGAGCACCTCGCCTTGGGCGACCGCGTAGCCGACGAGGTTGTTGACCACGAGGTCGCCGCGAAGGCGGTGCGAGAAGCCGTAGGCGGTGGCGTTGCGCAGGAACACCGGGCTGAAGTCGTCGTCCGCCAGCTTGTTGAGGTCGGCCTCCGCCAGCACCTTCGACTCGCCATAGGGCGTAACGGGCAGGAAGTCCGCCGATTCGTCTATGAGGTCATTCCCGTGCGCTCCGTAGAGCGAGCAGGAAGAGGAGAACACCAACCGCTCGACGCCGGCTGCCTTGGCTGCCTCGGCCAGCCGGGTGGTTGCCCTGTGGTTGATCTCGTAGGTCGTGTCGGGGTTGAGGTCACCGAGCGGGTCGTTGGAGATCCCGGCCAGGTGCGCGACGCCGTCGAACCCGTCCAGGTGCTCCGGCTCCACGTCGCGGATATCGAGTCGGATCGTCTGCACGGCATCGCCACCGGGGCCGATCGTGCAGGACTCGAACAGCCCGGAATCGAGGCCGACGACCTCGTGGCCCGCGTTGGTCAGCATCGGCACCAGCAACGCGCCGATGTATCCCTCGCTGCCGGTTACGAGAATGCGCATTTCAGTCCCGTCCTCAGTCCCAGCTCTTCCAGGGGGCGTCGCCCTCGTCCCACAGCTGCTCGAGGAGCTTCTTGTCGCGGATGGTGTCCATGCACTGCCAGAAGCCACTGTGGCGGTAAGCCATCAGCTCGCCGTCCTTGGCGAGGTGCTCGAGTGGCTGCTTTTCGAACTGTGTGTCGTCGCCCTCGATGTAGTCGAAGATCGCCGGTTCGAGAACGAAGAACGCGCCGTTGATCCAGCCTTCACCGGTCTGTGGCTTCTCGGAGAACTCGGTGATCTGGTCTCCGTCGATCTCGAGGTGTCCGAAGCGCGCCGGTGGCCGTACCGCGGTCATAGTCGCCAGCTTGCCGTGGGAGCGGTGGAACTCGACCAGCGCGTGCAGGTCGATGTCGGAGACGCCGTCGCCCCAGGTGAGCATGAAGGTGCCGTCGTGGCCCAGGTGGTCACGGAGCCGCTTGATGCGACCGCCGGTCGCGGTCGGGAGCCCCGTCTCGACGAGGGACACCGTCCACTCCTCGCGGGCGCTGCCGTTGCTCTCGATCGAGCCGTCGGCATGAACGATGATGTCGTGGGCCAGCGACGCGTAGTCGACCATCCAGCGCTTGATGTACTCACCCTTGTACCCGAGCGCGACCACGAAGTCGTCGTGGCCGTGCTGGTGGTAGTGCTTCATGATGTGCCAGAGGATCGGCTGGTTGCCGATCTCCACCATTGGCTTCGGTTTGCTGACCGTCTCCTCGGCGAGCCGTGTGCCTAGTCCACCGGCAAGGATGCCTACTTTCATTGGTCCTCCGTTCGTCCTCGTTCCGTGATCGGTCGCGGAAGCCACTTCTGTAGGTTCGGCGGCGAGACTTCATGTTGGACACTCCCGCAGGCCGGCGCAAGATGAGTCGGAAGGTGTTTGAAATACGTACCTGGGCAGGAGGTCCTACGAACCTGACCGGCCTTCGCTGATACTTTCCCGTATTCGTCTCAAGGTTCTTCGGCGAGCGTCCGATCCCCGTGATGAAGCCATTCACCCACGGAGGTCGCGCTCATGTTTTCTCATTCTCCCTCGTTTGTCGCGCTATCGCAGCGCCGGAGGCGGGTTCTGGGAGCCTCGATTGTGGCTGGGATGGCCATGTTCGCGCTTGCATGCCAGCCGCCGCCCCCCATCACCGCTCCGCCAACCACCCAGCCCGCGGCCCTGCGGACGCCCGCCACCACGCCCCCGAGTGTTCCCGCACCGGTGCGCTGGGAAGGTGTCGTGACCACCACGACCGCCCCGCCCACAACTGTTGTGCCGACTACCGCTGTGCCAACGAATACGACCACGACGACGGTGCCTCCGGTGCAGTCGACCTCGGCGGTATGGGCCAACGCGGGTGCCGGCACCGGCCAGCCCCGCCTCGACAGTGTCACGCCGTACCCGAACCACCAGGGAGTGCAGTTCCTGGTCAACGGCAACCCCGATGACCGCTGCAGCTGTCGGCCCAACGGCTTTGACCCGACCGGCATCCACGACGGCTCGGTGTTCCATATCTACCCAGACATCATGCTGTCGGCGGGCGACGAGCTCGCCGCCCGCTGGACCGACGCCGACGGCGACACCCACGAGGTGACACACACGGTGCAGGGTGGTTCATCACCAACGACCACTGCGCCGCCCACCACGGCTGCGCCGACCACAACGCCTGGTCCGACCACCACCCTGCTTCCCGGCTCGGGCTCGGCCCCGCGGTCGAAGGAGGAAGCGGTCGACATGTCGAAGCTGTCCGGCTACGTCGACTGGACCGACGTGAAGTCAGGCCAGACACGGGTCTTCAAGGACACCACCATCCGGATCCTCTACGTGCGCTCCGGAGCCGACGTGACGCTCGACAACGTCGTGGTCAACGGTGGCATCTGGATCTACCAGACGCCCGGCCAGCCCTCGGCAAGGATTCGCATCAACAACTCTGCGTTCATGTCGGAATCACGACTCCAGATCGGCAGCACCCCCCGCTACGACCTCGACTACCCGATGGACATGGTTGTCAACGACTCCTTCTTCTACTCGCCGCAGGGTGAGCCGCCGGCACACACCGATGCCTTCCAGTCGCTCGGCTGGCCCACGGGTGTCGTGTTC
Organism: Actinomycetes bacterium; assembly: GCA_024222295.1. Lineage (NCBI taxonomy): Bacteria > Bacillati > Actinomycetota > Actinomycetes > Actinomycetes bacterium. The sequence continues at coordinate 57,191 of JAAEPF010000025.1, read as the reverse complement.
AACCGTGTCGGCTTCGGACTCGGTGGCCCCTACAACGGTGCGGGCACCGCCCCGCTCAACTGGAAGGGCCGCGACACCACCTTCAACGAGATCTGGGTCGGCTTCCTGCCCGCAGGCACCCGGGGCTCCTACTACGCCATCTACGAGGATGGCACGAACAACGTCTACCGCTGCATGACGGCCAACCCCGGCATGTCAGGTGTGTTCTACCCGAGCCACGGCAATCCGGTCATCGAGGGTTGCTGATCTGGGACGAGCGCTCGTCACTGCCTAAGTTCTAGGGGATCCCCGAGTCCCGAGGGCGGTGATGAGCGAAGACGTCGAATCAGCCACGGCATGCGAAGTGGCTGTCGTGATCGTGACCCACAACAGCAGAGACACCATCGGTGCGTGCCTCGACTCGCTGGATGAGGGCATGAAGGGGATCGCCGGCTGGAAGGTCGTCGTCGTCGACAACAACTCATCCGATGACACCCTCAACGTCACCCGGGAAGCCCGGACGGATGTAGAAGTGGTGCAGACGGGACGCAATGCCGGCTACGCAGCCGCCATCAACATGGGGACTGCCCATTGCGCCGACTCATCCGCGGTGCTCATCCTCAACCCCGATGTGCAGCTCGGCGCCGGCTGCGCAGTGGCGCTGCTCGATGTCCTGGAGCCGCCGGGCGTGGGGATCGCGGTTCCACCACTGCTCGATGCGGACGGCTCGCTGTCCATGTCACAACGGAGACGGCCGACCGTGGTCCGTGCGCTTGCGGAGTCGCTCATCGGAGCGACGCGTGTGTCGGGCGTGGGCACGCTTGGCGAGATCGTTGGCGACGCCGCCCAGTACGAGGCGCGTAGACCCGTGGACTGGGCCACGGGCGCCCTGATGATGGTGTCGCGGCGCTGTCTCGATGAGGTGGGCGATTGGGACGAGTCGTTCTTCCTCTACTCCGAGGAGACCGACTTCTGCCTGCGGGCCTCCGACCACGGCTACGCGACCTGGTTCACACCCGAGGGTGCATCGGTGCACATCGGTGGCGACTCGACCGTCTCGCCGTACCTGTGGAGCCTCGTGGCCTCCAACCGGGTGCTCGCCTACCGCAAGCGCCATGGCAGGGTGGCGACCCTGCTGTTCCGGCTTGCCCTGCTTCTGGGCGAGCTCCTTCGCTCGGTGGGCGGATCGCCCCGCCACCGGGCAGCCGTGGCCGCCCTGTGCGGGCGCCCGGTGATCAGGGTGTGACCGGCGTGACCTCGACGGTGCCGAAGCTCACGTCGGCTTCGTGCGCCACCAGCTGGAGCGACCCGTTGGCCGGCTGATGGTCGTCGGTGCCCGCCACGAACTCGACGGACCAGACGCCGGGCTCCGGAGTGCCCTGTGGCCACACACGGAACTTGTACTCGGTGTCGCCGCCGGGCAGCGTCTTCACGCTGGCCTTGAACATGTAGGTGGACCCGACCTGGAGCTGCAGGCCCGGGTTGGTGTCCATGTTGGCGGTGCGGTGGTTCCACACGTGGATCGGGGTTGAACCGTCGGAGTGCCAGCGCACGAGTGCCATCGCCCCCAACGGGGTGGGGTTGACCGTATCTGGCAGCCAGCCCTGCTGTGGCTGGCGGCCGGTCTCGATCGTGTCGTTGTGGCCGTTCCAGCGCAGGATGTAGCCGATCAGCGGCGGGCCGCTCTGGAACCCGTTGTCGAAGTCGAGCGAGTGCACGGTGACGGGGGCGCTGACCTCGTAGTCGGTCCACGTCTGGTTGCCGATGTTGATGAGCCGGTCGTAGCCCATGTCGGTGGTGCGCACCTCGTCGCCCTCGATGTGCCACTTGCCGTCGACAACGACTGCACGGTCCGTCGGTGAGGAGGCACCGCTCCAGTCCACGGTTGCGGGCAGCGGCCAGCTCGCAGCGCCTGCAACCGGCTCCTCGAGGGTACCCACAGTCACGGCGACCGGATCGATCGCTCCGCCGGCCAGCGGCGAGACATCGCCGAAGCCCACGCCGTCGGTGAGACCCACGGTGAAGGATGCAGGTACCGCGTCGAGGAACGGGTTGATGCCATCGCGGCCGAAGCCGAGCACGGTCATCTCGGAGTTGAGCGACGAGTAAGAGTCGACCGCAGTGTCGTCGTTGTGGTTGACAACGAACAGGGACCGGTCGACGCCGGGGTCGGCGAAGTAGACCCACTCGTCACCCGCCAGGTCGCCGTTCCACGATGCACCTGCGGCGCCCTGCGTCCCGTCGGAGCGCACAACCAGGTCCGTGGCGGTGTCGAGAGTCCCGCCGGGCGTGCCCTCGTAGAGGAACCAGTAGTCGTGTGCCGCCGCCTCGATGGTCATGCGGGCCCGGTCGGGCAAGATGTCCCAACGCGTGACCCAACCCTCGCCGGCGCTGGCCGAGCGGAAGCTGGTGCGCAGCGGGCCGTCGGCGAGCAGCGTGGTCGTGATGCCCTCGGCGCCCGGGTGCATGATCCCCTCGGGGAACACCATGTTGGGGATGCCTCGGTACTGGCCGGCAGAGCCTGCCGCCGGGCCGTAGCTCACCCAGTCGTTGCCGTCGGCGTCGAGGACGCTGGTGAACCCGCCGCCGTCCTTGTCGAAGAACCATGTCGTCGAGGCGGTTGCGACCTGGAGCGTGTTCTCGCCCGCGTCGGCAACGTTGTCGGTGACGGTGACCTGGTCTGCGAACGACACGACAGTGTGGCCGGCTGCGACGTCGTCGAAGTAGATGTCGAAGGTGCGCTCGGTGCCTGCGGGGGTGTTGCCTCCCATCAGGACCATGACCGTGCCGGCCGCGTTGGTGGAGCCGTCGAACCCGTCGTCCGGATCGAACTGGAACGGCACCGAGGCGTCGAGCACGGAACCGTCGGGAGCGGTCTCGATCACCCGGATGGAGTTGGTGTCTATGTTGGCGGTTTCGCCAGCGGATGCGAGCTGGGCGGTGAAGTCGACTGGCGCCTCGACCACGGCGTCGGTGCGATCGACGGAGCCGGCGGAGAGGGTCACGGCTGTGCGCCAGCTCCAGGCCTGGTCCCACCAGGTCGGGTCGCTGAAGCCCACGTGGTTGGTGATTGTGACCTCTTCGGTCACCTGGGCCCCGGTCGAGTCAACAGCGGTGATGTCGACCGTGTTGGGTCCCGGCAGCAGGTCGGTGACCAGGATGTCGATGTTGAAGTCGCCGGGCATGACGAGCCGGCGGAGGTTGGGGCCCATCGAGAGCGGGCGTGCCGAGCCGCCGTTGAGGCTGTAGGTCAGCGAGGTGACCGGGTTGGGGCCGTTGGCCCGGCCGAGCACGTTGGCCCAACGCTGGGTGATGCCGAACGCCCCGACCGACTGCTGGCTGCCGTACCAGACGTCCACCGCGAGTGTCGCCGGAACCGTCGTGGTTGTGGTGGTTGGCGCGGTGGTTGTGGTGGTCGAGCCTGGGGTGGTCGTTGTGGTGCCGGTGGGCTCTGTGGTGGTTGTGGTGGTTGGAGTGGTGCCTTCGGGGTCTTCGGGGTTGATGGGGCTGTTGGTGTTGAAGATGTAGTCGACTTCGGCGGTGAAGGCGGGGGAGCTGGAACCGAGTGCGTTGCCGGCGAACACGCCCATCTCGTTCGCGTTGAGGTTCCAGCTGAACGCGGCGCGGCCGGTGAAGCCGGAGCCGTCGGTGGAGGTGGATGCGGTCCAGTTGTTGCCGCTGCGTGCGAGGCGGATCCAAAGCGAGGAGCCGTTGGGTACCACGACGTTGGCGCGCACTGTGGGGGAGCCGTTCGTGAAGGTGGCTACGAAGAACCGCAGGTTGGAGCCGTCGTGGTAGTAGTCGGCGCGGATCCAGTTGGAGTCGTCTTCGCGCGCTGTGAGGCCCTGCATCTGGTACTTGGCGGTGGGCGCTGTGTCGAACTTGGCTTCGGTGGAGAAGTCGCCGTTGGAGATGGCCTGGGTGACTGCCAGTGAGTCGTTGGTGGTCCATGCGTCGTGGCCGACACCGCCGGGTACCGACAGGGAGAGCACGGCGTCTGAGGTGCCGGTGCCGGACAGTTCCACGGTGCCGTCACCGCGGGGATCGTCCACGCTCCAAACCCCCGCCAGAGACCCCGCCGAGAAGTCATCGGAGGCGAAGCCTGCATCACCGGGGTCGGCCGAGGCCGGCGACGCCGTGATCGCCCCGAAGGACGCGACGACCGACAACACGGCCACGAGACCGATGCTGCGTCGTGTCCTCTTCGGCATTCCTTCTCCCGGTTCCGGTGGGGTACGCGTGGTAGGGGGCGTCATGACACCTCGTGCCATTGACTCCCCTGTCGCGTGGGGTCATTCTCGTGCGCGGAGGCCGCACTGTCCAGTGGGCAATACTACTCTGAGTGGGAACTTCGGACCCTTGCGTGCCGCCGTACTCACCATCTAACGCAAGGGTTGCAGAGCTGCCCGTCATCTTGTGGCAGATCTCAATGTGAATCATGTTTAGGCCACGTTGAGTGACCGGCTGGTGAGCCAGCTCAGTCCAGTTCCCGGCGTTGCTGCCAGGATCCCCGCAATGGGGAGTCACGGGGCCCGAATCGTCGGAGTCAGGCGAACCAGCTTGTAGCGTGCGACTGGTGAGCGAAGCCCCCGATCCCGACGAGGGCCGCGCCGAGCCACGGGACCCGACCATCCGCCGGACAACCGTCGCGGTGAGCGCTCGCTGGAGCCTGGTCGGCCTTGTCAGCAAGCAGGCCGCCCGCATCGGGTTCAGCATCCTTCTGGCTCGGATCCTGGGGCCCACCAACTTCGGCATCGTTGGCCAGGCCACGATCTACCTCGCGTTCAGCACCGTCTTCCTCGACATGGGGCTGGCCTCGGCGCTCATCCAGCGAAAGGAGATCGACGACGAGACGATCGGCACGGCAACCTGGCTGAACCTCGGTGCAGTGGGCCTGCTGGTCGCGGTCACCCAGGTCGTGGCCGGGCCATGGGCGAGGTTGTTCGACACGCCCGAACTCGAGAACGTGCTCAGGGTTCTGTCAATCGACTTCGTGCTGATCGGGTTCGCAGTCATCCCGACTGCCCTGCTGACACGGCGGCTCAACTTCCGCATGCTGGCCATGGCCGAGGTGGCAGGTGTGTTCGTCGGTGGCGCCGCCGGTGTGGCCGCCGCCTGGATGGGTGCCGAGTACTGGGCCCTCGTGGTGCAAAGGCTGCTGACCGATCTGGTCTACGCGATCTTCGTCATCGCAGCGGTGGGCCGGGTGGTGCTTTCTTGGTCCCGCACCGCCCTCAGGGCGATCCTGGGGTTCAGCGCCCGGGTGTTCGGAAGCGAGGTGATGCGCTTCCTCAGCCAGAACGCTGACAACACGCTGATTGCGCTCCGGCTCGGCCCAACGGCGCTGGCCAACTACGCGCTGAGCTACCGGGTCCTACTGCTGCCGGTGCAGATCCTGTCCCAGACCGCCAACCGACTGGTGTTTCCCATCTTCTCGCGTCTCAACGACGAGCCCGAGCGACAGGCCGACCTCTTCCTGCGCGTGAGTGCGACCCTCGCGCTGGTGGTCACCCCGCCCATGTTCCTGGTTGCGCTCTGCGCGCCGCGCGGGGTGCCGATCGTGTTCGGTGACGACTGGGACGCGGCTGTGCGTCCCATGCAGATCCTCGCGGTCGTGTCGATCATGAGCGCCGTGGTGGGCGTTGCCGGAGGAGTGATGCTCGCGAAGGGTCGCGCCGACTGGTCACTGCGGTGGGGCATTGTGACGACCACGGCGCTCATCGGCGGTTTCGTGGTCGGGCTCCAGTGGGGCATTGACGGTGTTGCCTGGTCGTACCTGATCGTGGGCACGCCACTTGCGGTGATCCAGATCGGGTTCGTGCAGTACCTGATCCCCTACAGCTGGGGCGGCTACCTGAAGGCCATCCGGCCGGCTGGAATCGGCGGTGCCGCGATGGTCGTTCTCTGGCTGGCAACCGAGCGCTTGCTGGAGGGCACCCTCGGGGACTTCTGGCTTCTCGTGACAGCTTCCTTGCTGGCCCTGGGGCTCTACGCTGCGATGCTCCGGTTCGTGTGGCCGAAGGTGCTCGCGGACCAGATCGACTTCGCCCGCCTCATGGTGAAGCGCAAGCTCGGCAGCGAATGAGAAATCGACTCGTCGAGCAGGCGTGATGGCCTTGTGTCCGAGAGGCGGTGATAACTTGAGCGCTGAATAGGCGGGATGGCTACCCGCGCGTGGATCGGTCTCCGGGCTGAAGGTGGTGTGGAGAATGCCGGCTGATGCTCCTTTGACGACGAAGGGCAACCGGATGAGGAACGGGCTCGCGCTAATTGCGCTGCTTGTGTGGTCGTTGGTGGTCACGGCCTGCTCGGCCTCACCGGCCAACCTCGAGTTCATCCGATCGTTCAACCTCCTGGAACCCCAACAGCGCTCGATGGAGCTGATCGTCGAGAAGCCTGCGCCCGATGCCACCACCAGTGGCTGGATCACGCAGGGCAACGCGGCAATCAAGGTCACCTCGGAGCACGCATCTGTCGGCGATCGTTCACTGAGGGTCGTGGGCTCCACGTCGGACCCGGTGTGGGTCGACGGTGAGGACACCATCCGCGTCGCCACTGTGCCGGGTGTGTCGGTGCGCGAGGGCCGCATGTACGGCGGTGGCGCTCATGTACTCATGGACGACCGGGCGGTGCCGGTGCGATGCGAGATCCGCTTCTACGGCTCCGACGGCCGGATCGTCGAGACCGTCCCGGGCCCCCAGAAGGACACCGAGCCGGGGGAGTGGGTCATGCCCGCATGCTTCGGTGCGGCCCCGGCGGGAGCTGTGACTGCGGCGCTGCGTGTCCATGCTTCCGGTGTCGGCCCAGGTGATGTGTTCTATGTCGACGATGCGATCCTCGTCGACATAGAAGAGATCCGCGCCGCGCTCGATGCAGCATCTGCGAGCCCGACTCCGGCCATTGGCCCGGCATCACCCTCGACCACCGAGCCCCCCACGACTACCGGTCCGGCTCCGACCACGACTGCCGTGCCGACAACGACCGCCGCACCGCCGCCCACCGCAACGTCGCCCACCGATATGTCGCCGCCTACCAGCTCCGCGCCGACCACGACCCCCGCAGACTCATCGGCCGCCCCCCGCACGAAGGAGCAGGCAGTCGACATGTCGAGGCTGTCCGGCTACGTCGACTGGACTGACGTGGGCGCGGGGGAGACCAAGGTCTTGCGGGACACCACCGTGCGGATCCTCTACGTGCGCTCCGGGGCCGACGTGACACTCGACAACGTTGTGGTCAACGGCGGCATCTGGATCTACCAGACCCCCGGCGAGCCGCCCGCGAAGATCCGCATCAACAACTCGGCGTTCATGTCGGAGTCGCGGCTGCAGATCGGCCGCTCGCCCCGATACGACGTCGACTACCGGATGGACATGGTCGTCAACGACTCGTTCTTCTACTCGCCCGCCGGCGTCAAGCCGCAGCACATGGATGCTTTCCAGTCGCTGGGCTGGCCGACCGGCGTGGTGTTCAACCGGGTCGGCTTCGCGATGGGTGGCCCCTACAACGGCACCCAGACCGCACCTCTGAACTGGAAGGGCAAGAACACCTCCTTCAACGAGATCTGGGTCGGGTTCCTGCCTGGCAATTCCGCCGCCTCCTATTACTCGATCTACGAGGACGGCACGAACAACGTCTACAGCTGCATGACGGCCACGCCGGGCCTGACGGGGGCCGTGTTCTACCCGAGCACCGGCAATCCGGTTGTCAAGGGGTGCTGAGCAGCCTGGTCAGGACGCGGGACTGACACGCTTTCGCGCCGCGTTGCGGAGTTCGGAACCCGCCACGCGCCAGCGCCGCTGCCTGAACAACCATCTCGTCACCTCGAAGGTGCACCTTGCCCGCTCGGCTGCGGTCAGGTCGTCCCGCCAGACGGCGCTCAGGTGCGACCGCGTGAGCCTGCTGACCGGCATGGGGTCGCGGCCGGCGTTGTCCGGGTCGTACCAGAGGTCGAACTCCTCACCCGTGGTGTGGGCCCGCATGCTGGTGTTGTCGTGGAGTCGCTTCAGGTAGAGCGGTTCGGGCACCTCGATGAAGTCGCCCATGAGTGCCAATTCCATGAGCATCGCCTTGTCGGACCCCTTGAAGGCCTGGATGCCTCGGGTCCCTACGGCGGCCTGCCGGCGCATCACCCCCATCACCGGGTAGCAGAGGTGCAGGTAGCTCCAGTGGTCGTCCACGAGGAGGTCGTGAAGGCGGCCCGATGGCGAGGTGGCGTGTGTCCACACGATGGGATGCTCGTAGTCGTCGGTGGGCTTGCCCTCGGCGTCTATGTAGCGGGTGCGGGGGAACGACAGCACGGCCTCGGGGTGCGCCTCGAGCGCGTCGGCGCACAGCCGCAGGAAGCCCTGACCGACGACGTCGTCGTGGGCCGCGACCTTGTAGAGCGACCCATTGCTGTGGGTCATCACGTAGTTGTAGTTGCCGGCCGCGCCGAGGTTCTGCGGCTGGCACACGTAGCGGAACCGCGTGTCGCGCTCCACGAACTCCATCGAGATGTCTCGCGTTGCATCCGATGACGCATTGTCGGAGATGAGGACGTCGAGGGGCTCGTAGTCCTGTGCGGCGATGGAATCGAGGCACTCGGCGAGGTAGTCCTCGCCGTTGAAGACCGGAACTCCGATCCCGATCGATTGGGTCACCGGTCACCCCCGCTCTCTTCGGGGCGCCACTGTACCGGGATCAACGTTTAGGGCCTCGCACGGCCGCTGACAGTCTGCGCATGGTCGTGGCCGGCGAGAGCCTCAGCGCCCTCGCCAGGGGCCGCAGGCCCGCCGGGTCCCGGCGGCGGAGGGCGACTGAGGCCGAGGCCAGGTAGCCGTCGAGCAACCGCGACTCCAGCTCCCGGCGGTGCTGTGAGGTGAGGTCGGGGTTGCGCTCGAGCAGGTCGCGGTAGAGCAGGACCGTGTAGTTGGCATACGAGCTCGTGGCCGCGCCCTCCGACTCGGTGAGGCGCTGGCCCGAGTCGTCGTCGGCGGTCACTTCTAGCCCGACGCCGGCCACCGCGCAGAACGGTCCGCCCAGCCCGAGTTCGAAGAAGAGGTGGGTGTCCTCGCGCCCGCGCAGCTCCGGCCACATGCCTCCGACACCCAGATAGCGGCTGCGCCGCATCACGGTGGCCGGCAGCCGGAACGGGTGAAGCGGCTTCATCACCCAGTCGGTGGCGTCGGGTTCCAGCTTGTACGGCCCCTCGATTCCGAACCCGCACCTATCCCACCAGGTCGTTCCCTGCGGCAGCTCCGCCGACGACGAGTCGCAGAAGTACAGGTCGGCGGCGGCATCGGTGCCCCGGATGGCTGCCTCCATGTTCTCGAGGTGGGCTGTCCTCCAGTGGTCGTCTGAGTCGAGGAATGCGACCCATTCGGTTCCGAGCGCGGCCACGCCCATGTTGCGGGCCACCGCCGCGCCCTGGTTGGCCTGTTCGACCAGTTCGACCTGCGGGGTGAACTGCCCGACGACGTCGGCGGTGCGGTCGGTGGAGCCGTCGTCCACCACCACCACCTGGTTCGGCCGCCTGGACTGGCCGAGGACGCTGGCGAGTGCGCGTTCGATGGTCTCCTGCCTGTTGAAGGCAGGGATCACAACACCGATGGTCGGGCCGTTGCCCTGCACTTCGGTTGGGTCAGACATGCTCGGCCGGGGTGACTCTCCGATTGCTGTGCAGGGTGGTCCAAGGCGACCCTACTGCCCGGCGCAGGGGCCGCAACGCGGAATGCGTCTGGTAGCGTGCGCTCCGTGAGCAGCTCGGTTTCGGAGTTGGCGAAACCGAGCGAGCTGGTGGTCGTGCTCTCCTTCGAGACGGTCGATGACATCGTGGAGCGCGGCTTCTTCCGTCCGCCCGACCGACTGATCCGGGCACTCGCGGCCGACCCGGCCACGGCCAAGTTGATGGTCGTCGACCCGCTGCGCAGCTATGCCGGCGCGGTGGTTCGGCGGCTCAGGGGTCGACCACCGGCCAGGCTGCCTGCCGGGGTTGACTTTGCGCGGCTGAGCCCCCGGCGGCTCGCCCGCCACGACCCGAAGGACAGCCGGTCGCTCGTGCGGGGATACCAGCGTTATGACCGGATGATCGAGGCCGCAGCCCGGCGCCTGGGCCTTGCCGATCCCACACTGATCAGCTTCAATCCGCTGTACAGCGGATTCGCGTCTTCCGACTGGACCAAGTCCTCGGTGTACTACGGCAGGGACGACTGGGCGAGCCACCCTTCGTTGCAGCAGCGGTGGGAGGCCCTGGAGGAGGCATACGTCCGCATGCGCGACCGGGCACGTCCGACGGTGGCCGTTTCGCAGGTGCTGCTCGACCGGCTGGCTCCCACCGGCCCAGGCCTGGTGCTGCCGAACGGGGTGGATGCCTCCGAGTGGCTCGAGCCAACTCAGCCACCCGAGTGGTTCGAGAGCCTGCCGCGCCCCAGGCTCCTCTACCTTGGCACGCTGGATGACCGACTCGACACCGAGGCGCTCGAGTCGGTCGCCGCGGCGGTTCCGGAGGGTTCGGTCGTCCTCGTTGGGCCAACACCCGACGGCTCGCCGGTGACATCGCTCGAGGCCCCTAACGTGCACCGTGTTCCACACCAGCAGCGCGAGGCGGTGGTGGCCGCGACGTGCGCGGCGGATGTGTGTCTGTTGCTCCACCGGCGCTCGCCGTTGACGGAGGCCATGAGCCCGCTGAAGTTGTACGAGTACCTCGCTGGTGGCTGCCCGGTGGTGGCGACCGACCTGGAGCCCGTGCGCGGGATCTCGGACCGGGTTCTACTGGTCGGCGACCCGGCGGACGCCCCGCAGGTCACACGTGCAGCGATCGAGATGGGTAAGGCCACCGAGGAGTCACGCGAGGAGTTCGTGCTCGCCAACAGTTGGGATCAGCGCCACGAAGTGCTCCTGGGCTTTGCGGCTACCGCTGCGCGCGAGCGCTGACCTAGCGGGATGAGTCGGCACGCGCCCACGAGTCGTCGCCGCGTCGCCTGGCCCGTCTCAGCTGCAGCTTCCCCAGCGCGTAGACCGCGATGAACACGGGTGCGCGAAGCCATAGCTCGGGGTTGTCGACGATCGTCCGCACCGCGACGCGTCCGCGCGGTTCGTCCTGTTCCATTAGTGACGGGTAGCGGGCCCTCAGTTCGTCGAGCCCCCTGAACTTCCTGCCCCTGACCGCAATCAGCTCCGAGATGGACGATGCGAAGCGGACTTCGACCTCTGCCTCCTCGGCGATGAGGGCCTCGGAGCGGTCGAAGTGCAGTCGGACGAACGTGTCGTCTGCGGTGATGTGCGGGAACTCCGTCCAGCGGCTCCGGCCTTCGGGGCTCACCGCATACAGCCCCCGGCCCGGTCCGCCCTGCTTCACGTAGGGCATCTGCGACCAGACGTCTATGTATGCACGGACCAGCGGGGACTCCGGGGGCACCGGCACCATCGCCGGAGCCGCGAAATGGATTCCTTCGCGGTCAAGCGCGTCGAGGACGGCGGACACCGTGTTGGCAGAGATCGACACGTCGGCGTCCATGTAGATGCGTGTGTCGGAATGCGCCAGTGAGTCGCCGTGGTTCAGTGCTGCCGTCTTGCTGCCTTCGGACAACTCCGAAACGCGGAGCTCCCAGCCCTGCTCCCGGGCCCGCTCGACGAAGTGGGCGGCTACCGCGGCCGTGTCGTCGCTGCACCCGTTGGGCACGACGATCACGTCGAGAGGGGCGACCACGTCCTGGGCCAGAACACCGTCGAGCGTGCGCGACAGCACCGTCGACTCGTTGTGGGCGGGAATGACCAGGCTGGCGGCTGGCGTCGGCGCGCGTTCCAAGGTTCAGAAGGTACCGGGGCCCGGCGTCAGGAGAACGCCGGGTCCGCCGAGTTGTGACCGACCTCGTAGAGGATCGACTCGCAGAACGCTTCGGGTGTCATCTTCACGAGTCCCAGGCCGGAGGCCTTGTAAGCGAGCTGCGCCTTCCAGCCGACCGGGTTGGGGCCGATGCCCCGGAAGGAGAGCAGCCCCAGTCCCGCGCGGTCTGCGAGTTCGGTCATGCCCCAGGGGTTGATCAGCAGCGCATGGTCGAGGTTCTCAGAGGTGCGGTCGCTGAGATTCTGGGCCACGCGCCACAGCGCGTAGGGGTTCGGGGTCGTGAGCACCAAAGTGCCGGCGGGTGCGAGGAGCTTCGCTGCGGCATCGAAGAGGCCGCCGGGGCTGGAGAGGTGCTCGAGCAGCTCGCCAGCCACGATCAGGTCCCACTGGCCGGGCGGCAGCTCGCCTGCTGTGACGTCCATGCACTCGACGTTGTAGCCCTGTTCCTTCAGGCGCTCGATCTCCCCAGCGACGATGTCGACACCCAGGAGCTCACTGGCCGTGCCTGCAAGGGCGCCGTGCAGCCAATTGTCGCGGCGGTCGGTGTCGGAGCTGTGGTCGACCACGCCGATGTCGAGGACTCTCTTGTCGCGGGCGAGGTCGCGGAGGTACTCGACGCGGCTGGCGACCGGGGCCCGGCGAGTTCGGCCGAGGTGCTGGGACCGCGCCTGAATAGCAGCGGGGTCCATCGGGTCATCAGTTGATGCCATCCAGTGAGTTGGCGATACTCCTGCCGTGGTCATGGCACTGCAATCATACAGGTATGTCATCAGGTAATCGGAAATGAATGACTGCGGGTGGAGATGGCGCGTGCGGCATTCATGTCAGACCTGCCCTGTCTCTCAGAACACCGGGGAGGTCCGGCAAATGCGTTCAATCCCGGTACCGTGCCCCGGATGGCCCCCTGCCTGGTGTGTGCAGAGAACGACACAGTGGCGTTCTTGGACGCCGACTCGGTGCCTGTGCAGTGCACCGAGATGTTCGCGACCCGCGAGGCAGCCCGGGCCGCTCCCGTCGGGGAGATGCGACTCGTGTTGTGCAGGCGCTGCTCGGCGGTCACGAACTCAGGGTTCGACCCCGAACTCGTGCCCTACGAAGGGGACTACGAGAACTCGCAGCTGTTCTCGGGGTCGTTCCGGGCGTGGGCAAGTGACTTGGCGCAACGACTGGTCAAGGATCATGGCCTGGCCGGGAGCCCGGTTGTTGAGGTCGGAAGTGGAAAAGGGGAGTTCCTGGCCATGCTCGCCGAGGCGGGTGCGGGCAGGGCGACCGGCTACGACCCCACCTACGAAGGCGAGATAGACCACCTCGACGGCCTCGATGTGCACCTCGTGCGAACCATGTTCGACAGCTCCACGGTGACTGGCGACGTGGGGCTCGTGTGCTCCCGTCACGTGCTCGAACACCTCGTGGACCCGGTGGAGATGCTTTCGGGCATCCGCTCCGCGGTCGACACCAGCCCGCGGTGTGCGCTCTACGTGGAGGTGCCCAACTCGGCGTTCACCTTCACCGAGTCAGGCGTTTGGGACGTGATCTATCAGCACTGCACCTACTTCTCGTCGGTGTCACTCGAATGGGCGGCCCGCGCGGCCGGGTTCCGGGTCACATCGGTCGAACCGAGCTTCGGCGGCCAGTTCCTGTCGCTCGAGGCCATCGCCGACGGGGAGACCGGCACCCCCGAAGATCTGAAGGACAGGGCTGACTCGACCGCGGCGGAGTTGGCGCGGTTCGTGCCCGGCTACGGGTCGATCATTGAGGGGTGGCGGGACAGGATCGCCTCGTGGAAAGGATCGGGCAAGAGAATCGCGCTGTGGGGCGGCGGAGCCAAGGGCGTGACCTTCCTCACCCTGGCAGGGCAGGGGGTCGACACCGTGATCGACGTGAACCCGCGAAAGCACGGCCGGTTCCTGCCGGGAACGGGTCACGAGGTCGCCCCGGCTGAGAGCCTTGCCGAGGCGGGCGTCGACGTGGTCGTGATCATGAACGGCGCCTATGAGTCGGAGATCCGGGCCGACCTGAAGGAAATGGGTCTCGAGCCCGAGGTTGCGGTTGTCTGACTCCGTCGGCCCGCCCAGGCCGCGCGTGCTGTACAGCTTTCCCCACGTGTTGGGCGCGCCCGGGATAGGGACCACAGCGGCCAACCAGGTCAGGGGGCTCGTAAATCGCGGGCTGGAGGTGACCGTTTGCACCGCCAGCGTGGCCGGTTCCCGCGACGGCCTGGGGGGCGACGTGATCGAGACCCTGAGCGTGGCGGGCCGGCGCATTCCGCACCGAGCACTTGGGGGCGACAGGGCGCTGCGCTACCACGACTGGCGCGCGAGCCGGCTGCTCAGTGAGGGCTTCGAGGTGGTCCACGGCTGGCCAATCGCCTCGGTTCGCACGTTCGAGGCGGCCCGCTCGGCCGGGGTGGCGGGGCTGCGCGAGTCGCCCAACACGTACACGAGGGTTGCCTACCGTCGGGTGGCTGAGGAGGTGGCACGCCTCGGTCTCGAGCTCCCGGCCGGAGCATCTCACCAGCACAACTCCGAGCGGCTTGCCCGCGAGGAGCGGGAGTACGATCTGTGCTCCTTCGTGCTGGCGCCGTCGCACGCCGTGGCCGAGTCGTACATGGAACGTGAATCGGGTCCGCCACCGATCCTGCGGCATCGCTACGGATTCGATCCGAAGCGGTTCGAGTTGCCCGCGCAGGAGCGCTCCGATGGGCCCTTCCGGCTCTTGTTCGTGGGCAGCTGCGACCCACGCAAGGGAGTGCACTACGCACTCGAGGCCTGGAAGGCGTCCGGACTCGGCGAGAGAGGAGCCACCTTCGTCATAGCGGGCCGGTGGGAGTCGGCTTACCGGAAGCTTCTGGCCCCGATGCTCTCCCTGCCGGGAGTCGAACTGTGTGAGTTCACCGACGACCCGGGGGCATTGATGCGAAGCGCCGACGCCTTCGTGCTGCCATCGATCGAGGAGGGCTCGGCGCTCGTCACCTACGAGGCGCAAGCGTGCGGCTGCGTTCTGCTCGTGTCCGATGCCGCCGGCGCGCTGATGGCCGACGACACCCACGGCTTCGTCCATGCCGTCGGCGATACCGACACCCTCACCGCTCAGCTCTCGGAACTGGCAGGTGACCCCGTGGGGTTGGCCGGGATGCGCCACGCGGTGATCGCCCATCGCGACCAGCTCACGTGGGCCGCCGCGGCCGCCCGCCTTGAGGACGTCTACCTCGAGGCCATCGGCCGGGGTCCGGGGTAGGGGTAGACCCCCCGGACCTGGCGCGACTCGGCACCTCTGCCGACACCGTGCTACAAAGTCCGCTGCTGAGTTAAGGGCCATGGCCCGCGTGTTGATCGTCTTGGAGGGGGATCCGCCGTGTTCAAGTGGATGTTGGCAGTAGTTGCGTTTTGTGGTGTGATCGCCGCGTCCTGTGTCACCACGCCGGGGGGCACACCGCCCACGCCCGACCATCCGCTGTGGGCCTGTGGCGACTCCGTCGCGTTCGAGATGGCTGTTGCCATGGCTTCCAAGCCGTACACCTGCGGTGGTGGCGGTACCGGCTTCAACGACTACGCACCGCTGGGCAAGACGGTCGACTTCGTGATCGACCAGCTCGACGACGGCGGCCCATGGACGCCCGAGCTCATGATCGTGATGGGCGGCACCAACGGCGCTGTACACACCACCGTGGCCGACCAGATCAACGGCATGCTCGAGTTCGAAACGGCCGTGCAGTCGCGCGGTATCCCGGTGCGCTGGGTTGCCAACCCCGCCCAGGGCTGGGCACACCTGATCGATCCGTTGAGCGACTGGCTGTTGGCGAACCGCCCCGACACGATCGACTGCCGCGGCCAGGCGGTGGGTTTCCGCGACGGCGTGCACATGACCAAGACGGCCAATCAGTGGTTCGCCAACTGCGTCAACGATGCGCTGCCCGAGCACCTGCAGGTGCGGCCTCCGATCCAGCCCTGAGCACCACCGGCACGCCGGTATTCACTCGTGCTCGCCTCGGTCGTTAACGGCGGCCGCGCCACCAGCGATGGCATTGTCACCTGCCCGGAGACAGCAAAGAGCCAGACCCCTTGGTGTTGCTGGGATCTGGCTCTTGTGTTGTACGCCCCCTGGGACTTGAGCCCAGAACCTGCGGATTAAGAGTCCGATGCTCTGCCAATTGAGCTAGAGGCGCAGGATGATGAATTGCAGTTGGATTGTAGCGACGCGGCGGAGGACCGACCCAAGCGGTTCCGCCGCTCGCATGGGGTGACCGAGGGGACTTGAACCCCCGACCTCCAGGGCCACAACCTGGCGCTCTAACCGGACTGAGCTACGGCCACCATGACAAGGTCGGAAATCATATACCGTGCGCTGCTCGCCCCCGTAGCTCAGCTGGACAGAGCATCGGACTTCTAATCCGACGGTCGCAGGTTCGAATCCTGCCGGGGGCGCGTGGACCAGAACGACATCACCGGCCCGGCGGAGGTCATGTTGCCCGGCTCCCAGCAGTTCCTGTTGGGCATGGCGGTGCTCCTGGGCGCTCTCGCGGTCACGATCCTGGTCGTGTCGGTCGTGCTGAGGGTCCGGCGACGCCGTCGCGACAAGCCGCGCCGTCGACCGGTCGGGTTGCTCGCCAGTGCGGTGCTCATCGTGGTGGCCCTGCTCGTCGGCTGGGTGAACTGGCCGCCACAGTTCACCGTGCCGGAGTTCCCGCCGTTGCCCCGGCTGTTCGCGGATGAGGCGTTCTTCTACCGCACCGTGGGGGACCTGCCCGTGGCTGCGGAGTCCAACGCCAACATCGACGCGCTCGGCTCTCTGCCCCTGCAGCCCTACGCCGCTTCGAAGGTGAGTAACGGCCGGGTTGCCGGCAAGCCATTCAACCTCGTGTCGGCCGACACGCCGACCCATGAGGTCCGCTTCACACTTCCTGCCGGCAGCGATGAGGGCAGCTACCCGATCACCGACCCGGCCTACATCCAGTCGATGCCCTGGTACGGGATCGACGAGCACTACATCGGAATCGACCTCGAGCAGCGTCGCATGTGGGAGATGTGGGCGACGCGCAAGTGGTTCGGCTCGTGGCGCGCCGGTTCGGGTGCCATCTGGAATCTCGATTCCCTGCAGTACCCCAAGGGCCGCACCACGGCTTCGGGATTCCCGATGCAGCCGATGACCATCACCTACGAGCAGGTGGCCGCAGGATCGGTGGACCATGCGATCTTCGTGGGCAGCCCGGTCGTCGGCGGGGCGCACGTCTGGCCTGCCCGGGCGTCCGACGGACCCAGCGAGGACCCCGATGCGCCGCCGATGGGCACCTGGTTCCGGTTGCGCAAGGACGTCGATCTGTCCGCGCTCGGACCACAGGCGCAGGTTGTCGCCCGGGCCATGCAGACCCACGGTGTGATCCTCGGAGACACCGGAGGATCCTTCTCGCTGTCCGGCACCCCCGACGCGCGTTGGGACGACGACGACCTGGCCACACTCAAGACCCTGACAACCGATGACCTGGAGGTGGTCGACACCTCCAGGCTCATGGTGCGCGAGGGCTCGATGGAGGCGGTCCAGCCGTGAGCCGACCATGAGCCGAAGGCTGATCCTGATCCCGCCGTCGGAAGGCAAGGCGTTCGGCGGGGAGGGTCCGCCATGGGAGTCGTTGCCAGGGGCACGTGATCATCCGCTGCACGCAAGCCGGCGCGAAGTGATCGACGCGCTCGACTCCACGCTGGCCGCACGCTCCATGACCCGAGCGGCGGCGGCGAAGCTTCTCGGCGTGAAGGGGGACGCGCTGCAACGCGCCATCGGCGCAGACCTCGACATCGATGAAGCCGCTACGCTGCCCGCCATCGAGCGCTACGACGGCGTTCTCTACCAGCACCTCGACGCCGCGTCGCTGGACGCGAGGTCGCGCAGGCGTCTGGTGCGTTCGGTGCGGATCTTCTCCGGGCTGTGGGGGGTCGTGGCACCCGACGAGGCCATCCCCGACTACCGGCTCAAGATGTCGGCGTCGCTGCGCGGGCTGGGCAAGCTGTCCACCTGGTGGCGCGATTCCATCGCCGAAGCGCTGGCGCGCGACCTGAAGGGCGCGGAGCTCTGGAACCTCCTGCCACAGGAGCACGCGGCAGCCTTCCGCGCGCCCCTCGGGTCGGTTGAGTGCACGGCGACCTTCCTGAAGCCCGGCCGCGGCGGCGAACCGGTGGCGGTGAGCCACTGGAACAAGGCGCTCAAGGGGGCACTGGTGGCACACCTGGTTCGCAACCCGTCGGCCGAGCCCGGCGACCTCGTAGGCTGGCAACACCCGGCCGGCTACCGGCTCGACCCGAAGTCGCTGGTCGAGGCCGACGGTCGTATGCAGCTGCGCTTCCTCTCAGCTGACTAGGTGATCCGCCGCGGCCAGTCGGGCCGCCGTGGGATCATGGAGACATGCGAGGGCGTGGGATCTCACTCGGCCGGATGTTCGGGGTCGACGTGTCAGCCGACCTGACGGTGCTGATC
The DNA here is from genome assembly GCA_024222295.1 of Actinomycetes bacterium. Taxonomy (NCBI): domain Bacteria; kingdom Bacillati; phylum Actinomycetota; class Actinomycetes; species Actinomycetes bacterium. The sequence continues at coordinate 38,923 of JAAEPF010000025.1, read as the reverse complement.
ATCGGTGGGCTGCTGGCGTGGTCGTTCTCGTCGAGCCTGCTCCCGAGCGTCGTGCCCGGACTCGTGCCCGCCGTCTACTGGAGCATCGGCATCGTCGGCGCGCTCGTGTTCCTCGCGTCGCTTCTCGGCCACGAGCTCGCCCACTCGATCGTCGCCCGTCGCAACGACGTGGGCGTGAAGGGCATCACACTTTGGTTGTTCGGCGGTGTCGCCGAACTCGAGGGCGATCCGCCGGGCCCGGGAGCGGAGTTCCGCATCGCTGCGGCCGGCCCCGTCGCCAGCGTCGTGATCGGCATCTTCATGTGGGGAGCATCTGTCGGCCTCTCCGCGGTGGGCGGACCCGAGCCGTGGGTCGTGATGCTCGGTTGGCTCGCCTTCATCAACGTATTCCTCGCAGCTTTCAATCTGCTGCCGGGCGCTCCGCTCGACGGCGGGCGCATCCTCGGATCGATCCTCTGGAAGGTGCGCGGCGACCGCGCGACGGGCCTTGAGGGTGCCGCCCAGGTCGGCAAGGGCATCGCCGTGCTGCTCATGGGCGTCGGCGTGCTCGAGATGTGGCGCCTCGAGTCCATCGGTGGACTCTGGACCATCATGATCGGCTTCTTCCTGTTCAACGCGGCCCGGTCCGAGGCGGCCTACTACGGCGCCGAACGCGCCCTTTCCGGGCTCACCGCCGCGGGGGCGATGCTCAGCCCGGTCCAGGTGACCACCACCTGGACGACCGTCGCGAAGGCGGTCGAGGGTCCGTTCTCGCACACATCGCAGACCGCCCTGCCGGTGGTCGACGCGGCCGGCCAGGTGCGCGGCCTGCTGCTGATGGAGCACATCAAGCGTCTGCCTGCCCAACGCTGGGCCCAGGTGCAGGCGGCCGAGTTGATGCAGCCGGTCGGTTCCATGGCCCTGCTCGACCCCACCGAGCCCATGAACGAGGTGATCGGCCGTATGGGCCCATGGGGCTACGCACTCGTGCTCGATGGGGACCGTCTGCTCGGTATGATCGGCCCCGCCGAGGTGCAACGTTCGGTGGAGCTCGCACGTGCCCGGCGCACCGGGTCACGCACAATGGCGGGCCCGCCGCCACCGCCGGGCGAGACGCCCTCGCAACACTGGCAGCCGCCCACCCAGGGCTGACTGGCGGGCTTACTCAGCGGTCGCCGGCGATCCGGCGCCAGAGGCCGCGCGGCGCGTTTCGGAGCAGCGCGAAGGCCGGCCCCAGCGACCGCGGCACCGACACGACCTCGCGGCCCGCAGCGATGCCGTCCGCGACTGCAGTCGCAACCGTGGCCGGGTCCGTGGCCAGGGGAGCGGGGTCGAGTCCTTCGGTCATCTTCGAGGTGACGAAGCCGGGCCTCACCACGCAGACCTTCACGCCGGAGCCGACCAGCGCATCGCCGAGGCCCTGGGCGAACACGTCGAGGCCGGCCTTCGAGGATCCGTACACGTAGTTGGAGCGGCGGGCGCGCTGGCCGGCGACCGAGGACAGCACGACGATGGTTCCCGACCCCTGGTCGCGCAGCCGTTGGGCTGCGGCGGCCAATACCGAGGCCGGGCCGGCGAAGTTGGCGCGGACCATGTCGTCGACCCCGGACGGTGGCATGCAGAGCCCGGCGTGGTGGCCGAGCATGCCCACCGCGCAGAGCACCACGTCGACCCGGCCGAGTTCGGCGAACGCGCCATCGAGCATCCGGTCATGTGACTCCACGTCCGTGGCATCCCAACGGGTGGAATACACCTCAAGATCCTGGCCCACCCGGCCGGCGAGCAGTTCCTCTGCGGCCGCGGGGGAGCGGGCCGCCAGGTAGGCGGCATCGAGGCCGCGCCGGGCCAACTCGCTGACAGTTGCCGCAGCGATCTCGCTTCCCCCGCCGAGGACCAGCACCGTGGAGGGGTGAGACGAATCGGCATTTCGTGCAGCCATCAGGTGAGTCTCGCCCGGATATGCACCAACTGCCATCCCGGGCGAACCAGAATCGGCAACGGTGAGTCCGACCATCATCGCCCTCGTAGCTGCCGCGGCCGTTGCCGTGCTCGTCGCTGCGGTCGGCGTCATGCTCGTGCGGAAGTCGCGCAAGCCTCGTCCCCAGGACGAACTCGTGAGCTCTGCGAGCCGGCTCGCGGAGGTGCAGGTGTCCCCGTTCGGAGGGCCGGACCCTTCGCCGGTCGAACCAGGGCCGTTCGAACCAGGGCCGGTCGAGCCCGAGCACGTCGAGGCTTCGGAGCTGATCGCGCCGAACGGCAGCACCGCAGTGCTTCGTGACGCGCCGGTGTGGGCATCACCGTCGGAGTCACAGGCTCCATCGCCGCCGATGCCGCCGGCGGACTTCCCGATAGACGAGCCGGCAGCGGATGCAGCAGAGGTCGAGCGCGAACGAAAGCCTCTGTTCGATCCCGACGTGGTGTTCGACACCCCGCACGAGCCCCACCCGGCGCCCGATTCCATGCTGCTGTCCGAACCCGAACCCGAACCCGTGCCCGTACCGCTGCCCGAACCCGAACCCGAGCACCCGGCAGCCGATGCCCGACCGGAGTTCGGAACCACGTTCACCACTCCATTGCCCCCGATTGTGACTCCGCAGGAGCCCCCGCCCACCGAATTCGTGAAGGCCCCCGAGCCCGTGATGCAGCCCGAACCGGAGGTGCCCGTCTGGGCTCCACCGGCGTCGCATGGTCACCTGCCGAAGGTGCTGCACGTGTCGTCCTTGCCGGCGGAGTTGGCGGTCGGGGTGGAAACGGAGTGGTTCCTGCTGATTCCGATCGAGGCGCTGGGCGACTGGCCCTCCGGTGGTTCGTCGGTGCCCGCACCCGCACCGACACCCGCGCCCGCACCGGTTGCGCCAATGTTCCCGGCGCCTCCAACGGCACCCCCACCTGCTCCGGCCCCGACCGTGCCAACTGCCCCGACCGTGCCACCCGCCCCTGTCCCTGCTTCCGGTCCACCGCCCGCTCCCGCGCCGGTGGAGCAGCCTGCGTCGCTGGAGCTCCCCGATTCCCTGCTCTCGGACCTGCTCGGGGGATTCGACTTCGACTCCGGCGGGGACGGCGGCAGCGGGGACGACGGCGTTTGACGCTTTTAGCGGAACGCTGTTCCGCTGTACGATCGCCCGATGGAACCAAGCTCGTGGGTGCTCACCGGATCCCGGCTCGTCCGGCCCGAACTCGACCGTGTGGACGACGGACTCGACCTGGCGGTCACCGACGGCAAGGTCACCGCGATCGGCGCAGGATTGGCCGACGCTGCCAGGGCCACCGGCACCGAGGTGGTCGACGCCGGCGGCAAGCTGGCCTTCCCCGGCTCGGTCGACGCTCACACCCACATGGGTATCTACTCGCCACTCGATGAGGACGCCGCCAGTGAGAGCCAGGCGGCGGCGGTCGGCGGTACCACCACGGTCCTCAACTACATGCGCACCGGGCAGTACTACCTCAACAAGGGCGGCCCCTACGCCGACTTCTTTCCCGAGGTGCTGGACCTCATCGATGGCCAGAGCCACGTCGACTATGCGTTTCATCTCGCTCCGATGCAGGCGAGTCACATCGAGGAGATTCCCGACCTGATCGACACCCACGGTGTCAGCAGCTTCAAGATCTTCATGTTCTACGGCTCGCACGGGCTGCACGGCCGCTCCGATGACCAGTCGAGCTTCCTGATGACACCCGAGGGGGAGCGCTACGACTACGCGCATTTCGAGTTCATCATGCGTGGCATCGCCGCGGCACGCGAGCAGTACCCGGAGCGCGCCGATCACATATCGCTGTCGCTGCACTGCGAGACCGCAGAGATCATGGCCGCCTACACCAAGATGGTGGAGGAGGCGGGCGAGCTGTCCGGCCTCGCCGCCTACAGCGCAGCGCGGCCGCCCCACTCCGAAGGCCTCGCTGTCACCATCGCGTCGTACCTCGCACACGAGACCGAGGTGACCAACATCAACCTGTTGCACCTGTCCGGAGCGAAGGCAATGGACGCGGCGCTGCGCATGGAAGCGGCATTCCCCAACGTGGACTTCCGCCGCGAGGTCACCATCGGCCACCTCCTGGCCGACATCGACACGGCGAACGGTTCCTACGGCAAGGTCAACCCGCCGATCAGGCCCCGCGAGGACGTCGAGGCGCTCTGGGAGCACGTGCTGGCCGGCAACGTCAGCTGGGTGGTCTCGGACCACGCCTGCTGCAAGGCCGAGCAGAAGGTGTCCGCGGAGAACCCTGACGACATCTGGCTCGCCAAGTCGGGTTTCGGCGGCACGGAGTACCTGCTGTCGGGCCTCTACAGCGAAGGCACCAAGCGGGGGCTGTCGCCGGCGGCGGTGGCCCGCCTCGTCAGCACCAACCCCGCGAGACGTTACGGACTCGAGGGCAAGGGCAGCCTCGAAGTGGGCTCGGATGCCGACATTGCGCTGCTCGATCCATCGGTCACCTACACCGTGCGTGCCGAGGAGTCGCCGTCCTCCCAGGGCTACACACCCTTCGAAGGCCACGAGCTGAGCGGTCGCGTGACCGACGTGTGGCTGCGCGGCGGCCGCATCCTCGACGCCGGCAAGGTCGTGGGCGAACCCCGGGGCGAGTACCGGCCGCGTCACTGACCGGTATCCTGCGCTCATGAACGCACCGATCCGACCGAGCGACGACGAACTGCGGGCACGCCTCGACGATCTCCAGTGGGTCGTCACCCAGGAGGCAGGTACCGAACCTGCATTCACCGGCAAGTACTGGGACCACCACGACGACGGCACGTACCACTGCGTCGTGTGCGACATCGAGCTGTTCTCCAGCGACACCAAATTCGACTCCGGCACCGGCTGGCCGAGCTTCTGGGAGCCGCTCAGTGACGACCGCGTGAAGACGGTGGAGGACCGTTCACTCGGCATGGTGCGGGTGGAGGTGCGTTGTGGGAACTGTGACTCGCACCTCGGCCACGTGTTTCCCGACGGCCCCAACCCGACTGGCCAGCGGTTCTGCATGAACAGCGCCTCACTGGACCACAAGCCCGGCTGAAGAGGTGGCCACCTCCGTCGAGCTCGACGCACGCGGGGCCGTGCTGGTCATCTCGATGTCGGACCCCGAGCGCCTCAACGCCTACGACGGCGCGACGCTGAAGGCCATCGGCGCCGCCGGTGAGGAACTCGATGGCAACGACGACCTCCGAGCCGGTGTGATCACCGGAGCCGGCGGCAACTTCTGTGCGGGAGCCGATGCGGCCGCAGTGGCGGCCGGCGGATTCGACGATCCGCCGTACCCGGAGCTGGCTGAGGGGATCGCGGCCAAGCCGGTGCTGGCGGCGATCGAGGGTGTGTGCGTCGGCGGGGGCATGATGATCGCCTGCGGGGCAGACCTGCGCCTCGCCGGGGCGGGCTCGTCGTTCGGACTGCCCGAGGGCCGCTGGAACTACCCGGCGCAGTGGCTCGGAGCGCTCGGCCGCCAGGTACTGGCCGCACATGCTATGGAGCTGGCGCTGCTCGCCGACGAGCGACTCGGGGCGGATCGCCTCGTGGAGATGGGCTGGCTCAACCGCGCCGTGGCGGATGGCACCGCGCTGTCGGAGTCGCTCGCCTGGGCCGAACGGCTGGCCGTCCTGGCGCCGCGGGCCATGCGCAACTTCAAGGAACTGCTTCGACAGGCCTCGTGGGCACCTCCGGACCGTGCGCTCGAGCTCGGCCATCGCCAGGCCATCGAACAGATCTCCATGGCAGACACTGCGGAGGGCGCTGCGGCCTTTGCCGAGTCGCGCCCCGCTCGATTCGAGGACCGCTGAGTGGCAACCGATGACCCCACCGCGATGTGGCGGGACTTCGTCGGCCAGGTGGAAGGGCTCTGGGGCCGCGTCATGGAGGGTCGTCCCCCGGGCCAGGACGCCGAGGGACTGCGCTACATGTTGCGGTACCTGGCGGCGGGGATCGCCGCGTGCGTGGAGTTCGACGACGCGGTGCACCCCGAGTTCGGCGTCCTCATCGAGAATCGCCGCTCGTGGGGGCTCGACTGCCCCGACTCGAAGTACGCCTTCACGCGTGTCGAGCCGGGCGCGACCTACCGGGTGACGGGGAATCCGGGAACCGCCACGGATCTCGACATGCAGATCGACAGTGACCACCTCGCAGACGGCCGGACCACAGACTGGAAGTGCCTCGAGCGCTGGAGGCGTGGCAACGGTTCGCTGCCCGTCGACGCCAGCGGCGATGTGTCGGTCACCTTCACGGCCCCGCCCGATGCCAGCTACCTGCACCTGCGGGAGTACTTCGGCGACTGGGAGGCTGAACAGCCTGCGTTGCTGCACGTCGAACGGATGGATGCGCCGCTGCCACCCCCGCCGCTGGCCTTGGGGGACATGAAGGCCCGGATGGAGCTCCTCGGGCTGTGGCTCACCGCCGGCGCCAGCTGCTGGGCGGAGCTGGGGCGCTCGCTCGCGTCGGGGGAGCCGGGCCCGATCCAACCGTTCCAGCCGCCCGAGGATGCAACGGCGATGGGGGGCCAGGCCTATGGCTTTGGCGGCTACAGGTGCGGGGCCGACGAGGCGGTGATCCTCGAGTTCACGCCGCCGGCGTGCCGGTACTGGTCGGTGAGCCTCGCCACATGGTTCTGGGAGTCCGCCGACATCGCCAACCGGCAGTGCTCGCTCAATCACACCCAGGCAAGTGTGGACGCCGACGGAGTGGTGCGGATAGCGCTGGCACACCCGGACCCGGGAACGGCGAACTGGCTCGACGCGGCAGGCCATGAGCGCGGCACGATCGCCATCCGGCTCATCGACGCCGACTTCCTCCCGGAGGTCGGCTACCGCACGGTTCCGCTGACAGCGGTTGCCGACGAACTGGGCGCAGGCACCGTGACGGCCCGCCAACGCGCCGAGACGCTCGCCAGGCGCCGCCGGGCGCTGGTCGGGCGCTACAGGCGCTGAGGTCGGCGGCGCAGCGGTGGACCGCTTCGTGGTGGGCACGGGTCGTTGCGGCTCGACCCTGCTCACCCGCATGCTGTCGTGTCACCGCGACCTGGTCGGCGTCAACGAGGTGTTCACCGGCCTCGACTGGGGCATCCGGTTCACCGGCGACGAGGTCGACGGCGCCACAGTCGCAGAAATCCTCGGTACTCCAAACGACGTCGTAACCATGGTCGTCGCCCGCGGCCATGAAGCCGAGGAGGTGACCTACCCCTTCGGGACGGGTCGCTACTCCCGTGGTGATGAACTGCCGTGGATCCTGACCTCGACACTGGGCCACCTCAGTGGGAACCCCGATGAGCTATGGGACGACGTGTCTTCCTGGCTGGCCGCGAGACCGCCCGCGCCCATCGCAGAGCAATACCGCGCATTGTTCGAACACCTGGCGCACCTGCAGGGTGCGAGTTGCTGGGTGGAGCGTTCCGGCTCGTCGATCGACTACCTCGGTGACTTGCTCGATTGCTTCGCGCCGGCACCGAGAAAGGTCGTGCACATCCACCGCGACGGTGTAGAGGTCGCGTTGTCGATGCGCAACCACGCGTTCTACCGGCTGGCAGTGCAGCTCTACTACGGGGTGATTCCCGACGGCGTCGACCCGCAGGACGAGGAGGCCGTCGTGGACGCCTGGCTGGGCGGGGACCCGCCGCTCGAGCTGTTCGGTCGCTACTGGTCAGAGCAGATCGCAAATGGAGTCGATCCGCTCGGGTCCCTCTCGGAGCAGGAGCTGCTCACCGTCGGGTTCAGTGACCTCGTCGCCGATCCCGCCACTGTCATGACGGAACTGGAAGGCTTCTTCGAGCTGGCCCCGGATGACGGATTCGTCGACCGGGCGGCCTCGTTGGTCAGGGGCATCCCGCCGATGCGCGCCGCTGGCCTCGCAGCCGATGAACTCAGCCGTGTTCAGGAGGCGTGCGCTCCCGGGCGTCAGTGCCTGCTGGACCTCGATCTCAAGCGGTCGTGACAGGCACCGGGCTGTCGATGTCGAGGCTTCCGTCGCCACGCGCCTCCACCGTGACCGGACCGTGTGGGGTCGGCACCGTGGCACGCGCCCAGTCGAGTTCGCCGAGCGCAGGCTCCACGCTCACCGCCGCATAGCCCGGCTCGGCCGGCCTGATCCCGAGCGTGTGCACCACGAGGTCGCGCGTCGGAGTGGATGACCAGCCGTGGCACCTCGTGCCGCCGCGCCAGCACTCTGGCCAGGTGGATTCCCCGGCGTCGAGGAACACCTGCCAGTCGCGGCAGAGCTCCGCCACCAGGTCTGCACGCCCGGCACGGGCCAGGCCGTCGTGCAGCACGTAGCGGAAGAACGGCTCCGCTTCCACCATCTCGTCCTCGACGTCCCACGTCGGATCCGGGTAGCCGGTCACCAGGTGCATCATTCCCGAGGAGTCCCCGCCCACCTCGACGGTGTCCATCACGAAGCTGTGCCTCACCAACCGGTCTCGGTCGGTGAGGCGGCCGATGATCCGGTCGGTCCGCCCGGCCGGTACGATGCCTGCCGCCAGGGCGGCGGCCCCGCCGTGCTGGGCGGCCGGGCGTCCCTGTTGCCCGTCGACGATGTGGTCGACGTACACGCCGCGTCCGTCATCCCAGAACGCCTCGAAAGCACCGGCGACACCATCGCGTCGTCTGTCCGCCCAGCCCGCAGCGCCGTGGTTCCCGAGCCACCGGGCCATGTCCGCATAGTCCTCGAGACCGCGGGCCCACAGGGCGTTGAGGACCGACGAGCAGCCGGTCGAGTAGACGCTCGCCCAGTCGATGAGCGTCCAGCCGCCGATGTCGTGCAGCAGCCCGTCGTCGGCCAGGTACTGCTCGAACCACCGAAGTGTCCGCTCCGCCACCGGGAGCAACTCCGCCACGAGTTCCCGGTCGCCGGTGTAGAGGTGCAGGTTGTGCAGTGATCGCACCCAGTGCAGCGACCAGTCCGGGATGTAGGTGCGGTCATCCGCCGCGAAGTCCGATGCGGCAGCCATCACGAGCATCCCGTCGGCTCTGGCCTCGGCCGCCAGCTGCGGGTGCCACGTCGGCATCGACCAGTCCGGGTTGGACACCAGGTCGACCATCTGGTGTACGACCGAGTCCCCGGTCCACGCTCGCTGCTCGCGGGTGGGGCAATCCAGGTAGGCGTCGGTGGCACACAGGTCGACGGTGCGCAGCCCCACGGCGTGTATCCGCTCGAGCTGTGGGTCAGAGCAGGCGAACGATGCACCTTCGGGCCGCGGCCGCACCCGGTCCGCAACGGCGAGCGACAGCGACGGGGGCGGTACGCCCGATGGAGTGCGCACCGAAGCGTGGAGGTATCGCGCCCCGATTGTCTCGAGGGACTCGTGGGCTTCATGGTCGTCGCCGTTGCACACATAGCGCAGGCCGGTGTGCTGGCCGAGGGTGACCAGGTGGCCGTCTTCGTCCTCGTGCTCCGCGGCCGCTATGTCGATCGTCGTGCCGGCCTCCGGATGCTCCACACTCAGAGAGAGCGTTCCGGCGGCAATGGCGCCGAGGTCGAAGCGCATCCAGGCCAGCGTGTCGCCGGACGGGTCCGACCCGCCCGACTCGTCTGCCAGGACTGTGGCCACCGGGTCGCCGGTCGCCTGCGGGCCAACCCGCCCGCTCGACTCGACCAGCACTGCGTGGTGGGTGTCGCCGGCAGGGAAGGCATCGCGCACGGGTGGCGCCAGCATGGCGAACGGTTCGCTCGGTGCACCGGCGGTACCGTCGGCTCCCGTGTGCATCGGCGTGACCTCCACAGCCGCCGCCCAGTGTGAGTCGTCGAAGCCCGCCAGCTTCCAGCCGGCCGGGTGGTCACGCGCATCGAAGCTCTCGAGCGGCAGCGACGCCACGTCGCCCGGTACCGGCACGGGTCTCCACCCGGTGTGGTCGGTGCACGTCCACGACGAGTCGCTGACCAGCCAGTCGTCGTCGACGGCCGCCTCGAACAGCACTGAACCGGCCCCGAGCGAATAGCTCGGCGGAACCGGCATCCACCACGACCGGGCGGTGCCGAAGTGGCGCGCCAGTATCGCGAGTGAGTTCGTGCCCACGTGCAGGTGCGGGGCGAGGTCCACCACGTCGTAGTGGCTCCGGCGAGGGTTGGAGCGAACCGGCCCACGGGCCACCTCGGTGCCGTTGACCCACAGCACATATCGCCCGTCGGCGAACACACGGGCCGGCACGGCCGATGGCACCCGGGTCAGGTCCACCTCACGGCGAAACATGGCCAGCTGCTCCGTGTCGTCGGCAACGACCGGCCGGGTCGCGGTCTGCGCCACGATGTCGGGGCGACGGTGCCAAATCCAGCGGCCATGCCAGCGGGCCGTGAACGGATGATGGTGTCGCAAGCGCATTGGCGGAGCCTAGGCTCACGCCGTGAGCGACGAGATCCAGCCCTTCACCATCAGTCACCCCGACGAGCAGTTGGAGGACCTCGCCAACCGAATCCGTCATGCCCGGTGGCCCGAACAGGAGACGGTGGCAGGTGCCGACGAGCGGTGGTCACAAGGCATGCCGCTGCGGTACGCGATGGAGATGGCTCGCCACTGGCTCGAGGACTACGACTGGCGTCGCGCCGAGGCCCGACTCAATGCCCGCGACAACTACCGCACGGTCATCGACGACCTGGCGATCCACTTCATGCATGTGCGTTCGCCACATGAGGATGCTCTCCCGGTCGTCATGACCCATGGCTGGCCCGGATCGGTTGTGGAGTTCCTCGAGGTCATCGACCCGCTCACCAACCCCACTGCACACGGCGGCTCCGCGCAGGACGCATTCCACCTCGTGATCCCGTCACTTCCCGGATTCGGCTGGTCGGACAAGCCCGAGCATCCCGGTTGGGGCGTGAGGCGCACCGCGGCCGCGTGGGAGCAGCTGATGCTGCGGCTCGGCTATGACCGCTTCGGGGCGCAGGGAGGCGACTGGGGGGCCATGGTTACCACGATGATCGGGATCCACCACCAGTCCCACCTCGTGGGGATACACACGAACATGCCGATCGTGGCGCCGGACATGGAGACGATGGACTCGATGACCGAGGCCGAGGCGGCGGCCATGGCCGGCCTCGACAACTACATGACCAACGAGCACGGCTACTCCGCCCAGCAGTCCACGCGACCGCAGACGGTCGGATACGGCCTCGCGGACTCGGCTGTGGGCCAGATGGCGTGGGTGGCGGAGAAGTTCTGGGCATGGGTTGACCACGACGGCGACCCCCGTGACGTGATCAGTGCGGACCGCCAGCTCGACAACGTGATGACGTACTGGCTCACCAATTCGGCGGCGAGCTCGGCAAGGCTCTACTGGGAGTCCTTCAAGGACGTCGACATGAGCGAGGTCACCTGCCCCTCCGCCATCTCGGTGTTCCCCCGGGAGATCTTCCGAACCTCCCGGCGTTGGGCCGAGAAGCGGTTCACCGACCTGCGCCACTTCAACACCCTGGAGCGTGGCGGCCACTTCGCAGCCTTCGAGCAGCCCGAGCTGTTCGTGCAAGAGGTCCGCAGCGGGTTCCGCGCCATGCGGGGCTGAGTCGGGCCCGCACATGTCGCGCTACGAGATCGATCCCGAGGAGTCGAAGGTCTGGATCGAAGGGAGCTCCTCGGTGTACCCGATCCGCGCCCATGCATCCGGGCTGCGTGGCTGGGTCGAGGTGGTGGCTGACGAGATTGATGGTGAGGTCCGAATCGACGTGTCACTGCTGCGATCCGGGAACCCGCTGGTCGACCGCGAGACCAAGCGCCGTATCTCCGCTGACCAACATCCGGAGATCATCGGCACCGTGATCGGCTCACGTCGGCACGACGAGGACACCTACGACGTGCACGGCGAGATCGCATTCAAGGGCCACGTGGGACCGGTCAGAGGCGAAGTCGTCGCCTCGGTTGGCAACGACCGTGTCGAGGTCACCGGCACCGAGCGCTTCGACGTGCGCGACTGGGGACTGCGGCTGCCCCGTCTCGGGCTGCTCAAGGTCCATCCCCAAGTGGACGTGAGGATCCACCTCGTTGCCCACTGAGCCTGCGCGCTAGCTGCGGGGCACGTCCTTCCAGGGGATTCCCTTGTCAACCCTTGGTTCGCCCGGAAGCCCGAGCACCTGCTCGCCGAGGATGTTGCGCATGACCTCGCTCGAGCCGCCCTCGATCGTGTTGGCACGGGACCGCAGGAAGGCATAGCCCGGGCTGTGGCCCTCTCCGGTGATCGACATGCTCTCCGGGCGGCGAAAGGTGAAGTCGTAGTCGATCAGCCCGGCCGGGCCGAGCAGGTCGACTTCGGCCTCGGTGATCTGCTGGTTGAGCTTCGTGAACGCCAACTTGGCGATCGAACCCTCGGGGCCGGGATTGCCGGCCTTGCGGGCCGACGCCGCACGGATGTTGGTGAGCCGCAGTACCTCGGCCCGCACCCACAGGTCCATCATCCGGTCCTTCGCCACGGGGTCGCGCTGGTCGGCCGGGAGCGCCTTCCACATCTCCACCAGGCCGCTGACCGGTCCGGAGCCACGCTTGGGTTCGGAGGACTGCACTCCGCCGATCGCGTTGCGTTCGTTGCCGAGTGTGGTCAGTGCCACCCGCCAGCCTTCGCCACGTTCGCCGATGCGGTTGGCGTCGGGGATGCGGGCGTCGGTGAGGTAGACCTCGTTGAATTCGGCCTCGCCCGTGATCTGGCGCAGTGGACGTACTTCCACGCCGGCCGCGTGCATGTCCAGCGCGAAGTAGGTCATGCCCTTGTGCTTCGGGGCGTCCGGGTCGGAGCGGGTGACCAGCATGCCCCAGTCCGCCAGGTGGGCCAGGGTGTTCCACACCTTCTGCCCATCCACCGTCCACTCGTCGCCGTCCTCGACGGCCCGGCACGCGAGACCGGCGAAGTCGCTGCCGGCGCCCGGTTCGCTGAACAGCTGGCACCACAGTTCCTCGCCGGTGAACATCGGGCGCAGGAAGCGGTCCTTCTGCGCCTGGGTGCCGTGGGTGGCAATCGTGGGTCCGGCGAGGTGGATGAAGAACTCCACCGGCTCGCGGGGCGCAAGACCGGCAGCGCGCAACCCGCGTTCGAGAGGTGCCTGCAACTCCGGGCGCACGCCCATGCCGCCCGCGCCTTCGTCGAAGTACACCCAGGCGAGCCCGGCGTCGTACTGGTGGCCACGGAACTCTGCGGGTGATTCCGCAGCCGGGTCATGCTCGTCGAGCAGGGCCCGGAGGGCCTTTTCGACCCGCTGTCCGTCTGTGTCAGTCGGAAACTCAGTCATCTGGAGCGGCCAGCGGGAATCGAACCCGCATCATCAGGATGGAAGCCTGGAGTTCTACCATTGAACTATGGCCGCGTGAACGGGCGAGTGTAGCGTCCACCCATGGCCAGCCGAACTCTGACCACATTCGTAGCAGCCACGTTGCTCCTCGTCGCGGGCTGCAGCAGCGACGACTCTGGTGGCGACAGCAGCTCTGGTGACGATGGCGCCGCAGCGGAGACCGCCGAGGCCCTCGCACTGATGGACGAAGGCGACATCAAGGACGAGACCGGCGAGTCAGAGGTCACCGTCGACTCCCGCGACAATGTGTTCAAGCCCAAGTACATCGAGGTGACCGCCGGTACCACAGTCACCTTCGACAACGTGGGCCGCAACGTGCACAACGTGCTTCCCGTCGAAGAGGGCGCCTTCACGCCGATCGAAGCCGATGAGTTCGACCCGGGCGACGTGGGCACCATCACCTTCGACGAGGTTGGTGACTACCCGTACTACTGCTCCCTGCACGGTACGAAGACCAAGGGGATGATCGGCGGCGTGCGGGTCGTCGAGTAGCGCGCCCCGGCGGGTTCGTCAGCTGGCGAAGAACGGACCGTCCTCCTGGCGATTCGACACCAGGTCGCACAACACGTCGCGGTTGATGCACTGGGTGACCTCGCGCTCGAGTCCCTCCGGGTCCCACGAGTTCAGGAAGTCGCCATGGGCCGAGTGGACGTTGCCCGACGCCAGGCTGAACTCGTGGCCGATCCCCGAGACCGGGTACTTGACCGACATCATGAGCTGCGGCACGTTCACCGGGTGGGACTCCGGGCACTCTCCGTCAGTGGAGTAGGCGGCGTGTGAGCGGAAGTCGTCGCTGCGCAGGTGCTCGCCGTCCCAGCAATCCGGGAAGGTGAGCAGCATGTGCAGCGGAGCGGTGACAGGGCAGTTCGGCGGCTCGGTGTGCATCCGTGACGAGCTGCCGCACACCCACCCGGCTGCCTCGTCCATCTGCGATGCCTCGGTGAACGTGGGGTCGCCTGCGATCAGCTCCAGGCCGAACGGGTACGGCACGACTTCGGTGTGATCCACGCCGGGCGCCGCCCGGTAGTACGCACGGATCTCGGTGGGGACCACGACCTCGCCGTCCATGTAGAGGGCGGGCTGCCAGTACGCGGCCTTGTCGGCGGGCTTGTCGCAGGTGGTCGCGTCCTCGACGAGTTCCTCGGCGCTCGAGAACGCGTCCGTGGTCTCGGCGCCGTAGAAGTCGTGGAGGTGCGAGCGGCCGGGATGGCCTTGGTGGACTATCGGATCGTCGGGGGCCGAATGGCTGTACTCGCATTTGGCGACGAACTGGCCGACGCGGCCCTGCGGGCCGGTGTGGCGAGTCGGGCTGCCGATGACGTCGGCAGGCTCGTGGACATGGAGGGTGTGTTCGTCGACAGCACCACCCGTTGCGGGCTCGTCGCCCGCGCCAAGGGCCAGGCCGCCGGCTGTGGCCGCAGCCACAACCAGCGCCAGCGCCGCGACCCCGCCAGCCGCCCGCATCAGGCGGGTTTTTCGGGCACCGTGATGCTGTCGATGTCGGGCTTGGTCGGCCCCTCGAACTTCTCCGGCGCCTGGGTCGTGGCGTCCGGCATGTTGTCCTGTTCCGGCGGCACCGGAGTGGTCTTGTAGGAGTCCTTCGGCGGCGCCTCGGCAGGGTTGCCGAGCAGGCCGAGCAGGTCGAGCGCACCGTCATCCCAGCTGCCGCCGCTGCCCTCACCCTCACAGGGCGCAAGGGCCTCGAGGTTGTTGGGGGCAGTGGTGCTGAAGGTGTTGCCCGAGAAGCAGTTGCCGAGCGTGTCGGTGGTCTCACCGGTGCCGAGCAGGTCGACGGTGGAAACGGCGATGTCCACGGCGCCGGAAGCCTCCACGACGTTGTCGGTCACCGTGTTCTCATAGGGGTTCCAGATGACCACGCAGCCTTCGAGGAGTCCCTCGACGGCGACGCACTGGTCATCGGGGATCGGCGGGATCTCGTTGTCGCGCACGTCGTTGCAGGGGGTGTCCCAGGTGTCCTTGCCCGGCGCCAGGTCGTTGGCGTCCTCTTCGGGGAATGGCACCAGAGCGATCCCCACGCGGTCGTGGTTGTACACGAGGTTCTTCGTGATCAGGTTCCTGACACCGCCGGCGGGGAGTATGCCGTTGCCCTGGGCCAGCAGCGACACGCTGATTCCGGGGCCATCGACGAGGTTGTTGTCGTGCACGAGGTTGCCCACGAGGGTCGAGTCGCGTTCGGGGTAGCAGAGCTCATATGAACCCGAGTTGGGCACGATGCCGGCCCGGTTGTTCGAGAAGCTCGAGTTGATTATGTACAGGTCGCCGCCAGAGTTGGTGCCCGAGTAGCCGAGTCCGTTGTACTGCGAGTCGACGTTGTCGATCACGGCGTCACACGGGAAGCACTCGCCGATGTAGAAGCCGGCGTCGGGGCTGCCCCAGCCCAGGCTGTTGTCGAGTTGCCCGTGGTAGGCGTCGAAGCTGTAGATGCCGTAGTCACCGTTGCGGTAGGCGGTCAGGTAGGACCCCCGGTAGTAGTCCGAGCCGGTCCAGAAGAAGCCGTTGGACACGTAGCTGTGGGCCGTCATGTTCTCGACAACGACTCCGTCCGTGTCGAGCACGCGGATGCCGTTCTCGAGTTCGAAGCCGCCGTCGAGGATGACCTTGTTGCGGTCGGTGCCGCGGATCGTGATGTCGGCCGTGGTGACGTCGACCGCTTCCTTGTAGGTCCCCTCGTCCACGAGCACGAGGTCACCCTCGGATGCGGCGTCCACCGCCTCCTGGATGGTGGCGCAGTTCTGGGGCACCTGGAGCGCTTCCAGCCCGTCGTCGGTCTCTTCCACTTTGCAGGAAGACTCACTGTCGCCCCCGGCGGAGGACTCCTCGCCGGAATCTGCGTCGTCGTCGCTGCTGCAGGCCGAAGCCACGAGAGTCAGCGCTGCCAGTACCGCGAGCAGGAGGCGGATGGTCCGTTTCGACATTGGGTCCCCTTCTTCGATCAACCCGGAGAGTCTGCCCCAAAAAGGCACCCGAGCGGTACGTAGTGCCCTCAGGATGGGCCCAGAGGTGCCGATGTAGTCCCCATGGCGCGGGCCGCATCGATCCTCGTGGTGGTAGCAGGACTGCTGGTCCTGGGGGGCCTGCGACGCCATCGACTCCGCGGGTACCCAGGCGCCGGCCCTCGGTGAGGAGGCGGCCGCCACGGTGGTCCAGCTGGCCGACATCGACCCCAACAACGTCGTGTACGCGTCGGCGTGCGGGCTCCACATGGTCGACGTCGAGGCGGGCTTCGGCGAGTCGAGCGCTTTCAGTGAGGTGTTCGGCATCGAGGTGATCGACACCGCCACCGGGGACCTCGACGGTTCGCCGGGCGATGAAGTGGCGGTGCTGGTCGACTGCCTCGGTGCGGACAGCTACGTGCCGCACCTACTCGTGTTCGACGCCCGCAGCGTCCTTGCTGGGACCAACACCGACACGCCCGCGCTGGCAGCGGTGTCGGGCGGCTCGGTTGCCCCGGGAGCCCGTCCGGTCTCCCTTCGGCACACCGCCGACGGCCTTCAGGTGACGGTTGCCGAGCGCAACCGCCAGGAGGAGGTGCCGGCCACCCACGAGGTTTCGTGGGCGCCCCATGTGCTGCTCGGCGCAGAGTTGGTGGCACCGCCCTCCCAGACCATCTGGGGTGTGGTTGCAGCGATCGAGCCCGGAGCCGATGGAGTCATGGTGGTGGTCGCCCTGGCACCCGATGACGGCTACCGGATCCCCGCACCCGATGCCATGACGGCAGTAGATCCCGACACCGGTGAATCACTGGCGCTCGCCGACCTGGTCGGCCGTCCCGTCGAGGTGGCCACCGACGCCCACGGTGTGGCCACCGCTTTGACGGTCATGCCCGCCGGTGGCGTCTGAGCGCGAGGCCACCTCAGAGTCGGGACGGGGAGATTTGAACTCCCGACCCCCTGCTCCCAAAGCAGGTGCGCTGCCAGGCTGCGCCACGTCCCGTGAGCGCCACAGTACCGGTGCTACCCGATGCGGCAGAACCCGCCGGCAGATCCGATGCACAGGATCGATCCGGTGGACCCGATGGGGAGCGCCGCTGCAGCACCCTCTAACCTCTTCCGATTGTGAAGAGCACAGTCGAGCCCGTTGAGGGCAACAAGGTCAGGCTGGTCGTCGACGTCGAGGAAGCCGAGCTCGAACCGGCCCTCGATGCCGCATGGAAGGAGATCTCCAAGGAGGTCCGCCTGCCCGGATTCCGCCCGGGCAAGGCGCCGCGCAAGCTGCTCGAGAAGCAGATCGAGCCGGGTTATGCGCGCAGCGAGGCGCTGCGCAACGCCCTGCCCGAGCACTACACGAAGGCCGTCATCGAACACGACGTCGATGTCGTGGCTCCTCCGGAGCTGGACATCACCGAGGGCGAAGAGGACGGCGACATCACCTTCGAGGCGATCGTGGAGATCCGCCCGGTAATCAACGTCGCCGGCTACGGCGGACTGCGCGTTGAGGTGCCCTCGCCCGAGGTGGGCGACGACGAGATCGAGGAGCAGGTGGACCGCCTCCGCTCCCAGTACGGCGAACTGGCCGACGTCGAGCGTGCCGCCGGCGAAAGCGACTACGTGACCATCGACATCTCCGGCACCCGGGACGGCGAGCCCGTCGAGGGCCTCGAGACCGAGGGCTACAGCTACCTCGTTGGCAGCGGTGCGATCACCGCAGAGTTCGACGAGAACCTGACCGGTGCCTCGGCCGGGGACGAGTTGAGCTTCGACGCCGACCACCCGGACCCCGACGAGGACCCGGTGCACTTCGAGATCAAGGTCTCGGCGGTGCAGGAACGCGAGTTGCCCGAGTTGACCGACGAGTGGGTCGGCGACGCCACCGAGTTCGACACCGTCGACGACTTCCGTGCCGATGTGCGCGAGCGCCTCGAGTCGGGCCGCGAGGAAGCCACGCGCTCCTCGGTGCGGTCCCGCATCGGAGCCGAGCTCGCCAAGCTCGTCGAGGACGAAGTGCCCGAGTCGATGGTCGGTGCCGACCTGCAGGCCCGAATCCAGTCGATGACCGGCCAGCTCGCCCAGTCGGGCATCGGCATGGAGGACTACCTGCGGATCATGGGCAAGGACCCCGAGAGCTTCACCGCCGAGCTGCGCGAGGCCGCCGAGGAAGGCGTCAGGGTCGACCTGGCGCTGCGGGCGGTTGTTGCAGCGGAGGGGCTCGACGCGTCCGACGAGGAGATCGAGGAGGAGGTCGCCTCCATGATCGGTGGTGCCGGCATCTCGATCGAGGACGGCATGACCCAGCTGCGCGACGCAGGCCAGTTGTCGGCGGTACGCTCGGAGATCGCCAACCGCAAGGCGATGGAGTGGCTGGTCGAGCGCTCCGAGGTGGTGGACCCGGACGGGAACGCAATCCCCGAGGAACTCCTCGCCGCCCCGGAACCGCACGATCACAGCCACGACGATCACGCAGATCACGATCACGACTGAGCAACCAGGAGTCCGAGTGAACCCACAGAGCTACATGGTCCCCAACGTCATCGAGACGACCAGCCGGGGCGAGCGGTACTCGGACCTCTACTCGCGGCTGCTGCGCGAGAACATCATCTTCCTGGGCACACCCATCGACGACACCGTCGCCAACCTGATCTGTGCCCAGATGCTCTTCCTCGAGTCGGAGAACCCCGACAAGGACATCAGCATCTACATCAACTCGCCCGGTGGCGACATCAACGCCCTGATGGCCATCTACGACACGATGCAGTACATCCGCCCGGAGATCTCCACGATCTGCCTGGGCCAGGCGGCATCCGCGGCCGCAGTTCTGCTGGCCGCGGGCACGCCGGGCAAGCGCCTGGCGCTTCCCAACTCGCGGGTCCTGATCCACCAGCCTTACGCCCAGTCCGGCTATGCGCAGGTCTCCGACCTCGAGATCGCCGCCAACGAGATCATTCGGCTCAAGGAGACCCTCGAGGAAGTACTGGCCCGCCACACCGGCCAGGACCAGGAGCGGATCGCCAAGGACACCGACCGTGACTACGTGATGACTGCTGCTGAGGCCAAGGAATACGGGGTCGTCGACGAGGTGATCGACACCCGAGACAAGGTCGATTCGGCCGGGCCGATCGCCCCGGTGCGATAACGATCGCACCTCAGGCAGCGGCGGTGTGGTTCCATGTACACCTGGTCCAAGCGATAGGGGAACCCGTTGGCCAAGTTCGGTGAAGGCGGCGAGCTGCTCAAGTGCTCCTTCTGCGGCAAGACGCAGCGCCAGGTCAAGAAGCTGATCGCCGGCCCCGGCGTCTACATCTGCGACGAGTGCATCGATCTCTGCAATGAGATCATCGAAGAGGAACTCGCCGAGCAGAGTGACTTCGAGGTCACCGACCTGCCGCGGCCCAAGGAGATCTTCGAGTTCCTCGACGACTACATCGTCGGACAGGAAACTGCCAAGAAGATCCTGTCCGTAGCGGTCTACAACCACTACAAGCGGATCCAGCACGAGCCCCGTGGCACCGACGAGGTCGAGCTGTCCAAGAGCAACATCCTGCTCATCGGCCCCACCGGCTCGGGCAAGACGCTGCTGGCCCAGACACTGGCCCGCATGCTCAATGTGCCCTTTGCGATCGCCGATGCCACGGCACTGACCGAAGCCGGCTACGTGGGCGAGGATGTGGAGAACATCCTGCTGAAGCTGATCCAGGCAGCCGACTTCGACGTGAAGAAGGCCGAGCAGGGGATCATCTACATCGACGAGATCGACAAGGTGGCCCGCAAGTCGGAGAACCCTTCGATCACCCGCGACGTGTCCGGCGAGGGCGTGCAGCAGGCGTTGCTGAAGATTCTCGAGGGCACCCAGGCTGCGGTGCCGCCCCAGGGAGGGCGCAAGCATCCCCACCAGGAGTTCATCCAGATCGACACAACCAACGTGTTGTTCATCTGCGGTGGAGCGTTCGCAGGCCTCGACAAGATCATCGAGCAACGGGTGGGCCGCCAGGGGATGGGCTTCGGTGCCGAGGTGCGCTCGGTGGCGGAGCGCAACGAAGGCGAGCTCTTCGCCGACGTGTTGCCCGAGGACCTCCTCAAGTTCGGCCTGATCCCCGAGTTCGTTGGCCGACTGCCGGTGCTCGGCGTGGTGGAGAACCTCGACCGCGAGACGCTGGTGCAGATCCTTTCGGAGCCGAAGAACGCCCTCGTGCGCCAGTACGCCAAGATCTTCGAACTGGAGGACGTGGAGCTCGAGTTCACCCACGATGCCCTCGAAGCCGTCGCCGACCAGGCGATTGCCCGCGGTACCGGGGCACGAGGGCTGCGGGCGATCCTCGAAGAGGTGTTGCTCGGAGTCATGTACGAGCTTCCCTCGCGCGACGACGTGGGCAGGGTGGTCGTCGATGCCGATGTGGTCGTCGACAACGTCAATCCCACGCTGGTGCCCCGCGACGCCAAGTCCACGGGCGACCGTCCGCGCCGCGCCGCCAGCTGAACCAGTTGGACATCACGTCGGCCCTCGACTGGCTCGGGGAGCACATCGATCACGAGTCGGGCACAGCGGGCATCGCCGCTGGAGCGATCGACGGGCTCTCGCTCGAGCCGATGGCCGAGCTGATGCATGTACTCGGCGATCCGCAGCACGCCATGCCCGTCATCCACGTGACCGGCACCAACGGCAAGGGTTCGACCGTGGCGATGCTGCGGTCGTTGCTGATGGCCAACGGTCTGTCCGTCGGCACGTTCACGAGCCCGCACCTGGAGCGGGTCAACGAGCGAATCGCCCGCGATGGCGTGCCGATACCCGATACCGAGCTCGCCGAGGTGCTGGAAGGCATCGCGTCGGTCGAGTCGATGCTCTCTGCGCCGCCGACCTGGTTCGAGATCCTCACCGCAGCCGCGCTGCGGTGGTTCGCCGAGGCGCCCGTTGACGTGGCAGTTGTCGAGGTCGGGCTGCTCGGTCGCTATGACGCCACCAACATCGTCACCGCCGACGTGGCAGTGATCACCAACGTGGGTGGGGACCACACCGACTTCTCGCCGGGGTGGCAGGCCCGGGTGGCGGGGGAGAAGGCCGGGATAATCACGCCCGGACGCCCCGCGGTGCTCGGAATGGTCGCATCCGACCTGCTGGCGGTGTTCGAGGCCGAAGGTGCCGAGCCGCTCATCGCCGAGGCGCGTGACTTCGAGCTCACCGATGCCCGCCTGGCCGTGGGTGGCCGGATGATCGACGTGGACGGGCCCGAGGGGTCCCACCACGATGTGCTGGTGGGTATCCACGGGGCGCACCAGGCGGACAACGCGGCGATCGCCCTCACGGCGGCCGAGGCCTTCTTCGGCCGGCGGCTCGACGACGAAGTCGTCACCCAGGCCTTCGCCGAGCTCGAGCTGCCCGGTCGCCTCGAGGTGGTCGGCCACCAGCCGCTCGTGGTGCTCGACACCGCACACAACGCGGATGCGCTGTCGGCGGTCGCGTCCACCATCGACGAGGACTTCGCGGTCGTCGGCAGCCGCGTCGTGGTCATCGGCATGCTTGCGGGCCGCGACCCCGCGGCCGCGGCCGAGGCCCTCTCGGTGGCCCGCCCCGACCTGGTGATCTGCACCGACGTCGCGCAGGGCGACCGCGCCCTGCCGGGCGCCGTGCTCGCCGCCGCGTGCGAGACCGCAGGGTTGCCGGCGGAGGTGGTGGCCGACCCCGCGGCGGCACTCGCCCGGGCGCTCACCTCGGCCGGCGAGGAGGACCTCGTGCTGGTCACCGGCTCGTTCCGGCTGCCGGCGCTTGTGCGTTCTGCCATCGATCAGCCATAGATTGACCGTGTGAACCAGACATTCATCATGTGCAAGCCCGACGCCGTGGAACGCGGCCTCGTGGGCGAGATCATCAGCCGCATCGAGCGCAAGGGCCTCCGCATCGTTCAGATGGACATGCGTACGCCCGACCGTGCCCTGGCCGAGGCCCACTACGACGAGCATGCCGACAAGCCGTTCTTCGGTGACCTGGTGGACTTCCTCACCCGCGGTCCCGTGGTGGCGATGGTGGTCGAGGGCCCCGACGACAACACGTTCTCGCTGATGCGCACGATGATCGGCAAGACGAACGTGGATGATGCCCAGCCGGGTTCGATTCGTGGCGACTTCGCAACGATCACCAACGAGAACCTGGTTCACGGCTCCGACGCCCACGACTCGGCCGCACGCGAGATTGGCCTCTGGTTCCCCAACTGAGTGGACCGCAGGGGTCCCGGTGAGTCACAATGTTACGGTTCGGTGTCGATTGTTTCGCCGCGTTCGCGCAGCAGGCAGCGACTAGCCTCTGGGTCACTACTCCTCGGATCAGCACATGCCTCGGATCAACTCCAACCTCCTCGGCCGCGACATGGCGGTCGATCTGGGCACTGCCAACACCCTCGTGTACGTGCGCGGTGAGGGGATCGTGCTCAGCGAGCCCTCAGTGGTCGCCGTTCGCACCACCGACGGTCGCGCCCTGGCAGTCGGTGCCGATGCCAAGCGGATGATCGGCCGCACCCCGTCGCACATCGAAGCGGTCCGACCTCTCAAGGACGGTGTCATCTCGGACTTCGAGATCTGCGAGACGATGCTGCGCTACTTCATCCAACAGGTGCACCAGAGTCGGTTCTCCAAGCCGCGAATGGTGATCTGTGTGCCGTCCGGCGTGACCGGTGTGGAGAAACGCGCTGTGCAGGACGCAGCAGAGTACGCGGGTGCGCGCAAGCCGGTGCGCATCATCGAAGAGCCAATGGCTGCCGCGATCGGATCCGGCCTTCCCGTTCAGGACCCCACCGGATCGATGATCGTCGACATCGGCGGCGGTACCACCGAGGTTGCAGTGATCTCCCTCGGCGGGGGCGTCACCTCGCAGTCGGTGAGGGTGGGTGGCGACGAGCTCGACGAGGCGATCATCCAGTTCATCAAGAAGGAGTTCAGCCTCGCGTTGGGCGAGCGGACCGCCGAGATGGTGAAGGTGGAGCTCGGCTCCGCATGCGAGCTCGAACAGGAACTCCAGGCCGAGGTGCGCGGTCGCGACCTCGTGACCGGGTTGCCCAAGACGGTAGTGACCTCGACCCACGAGATCCGCGAGGCGATAGCCGAGCCGGTCACCTCAGTGATCGATGCCGTGAAGGTCACCCTCGACCGCACTCCGCCGGAGCTCGCGGCCGACATCATGGAACGCGGAATCATGCTCGCTGGTGGCGGCGCCCTGCTCAAGGGTCTGCCGGAGCGGCTCGCAGCGGAAACGGGCATGCCGATCCTGATCGCCCCGCGTCCGCTCGATGCGGTGGCACTGGGATCGGGCCAGATCCTCGAGGAGTTCGACGCACTCGAGGGCCTGCTTCCCACCTCTGAACGAGAGTAGGAACCCTGCGTCCCGTCAGGCCGACGCAAACCGGCCCCAAACGCCGCTCCCGGCGCGTGTTGCTGATCATCACGTTGCTGGCAGTCACGCTCGTGACCGTCGACGCTCTCGGGGGGAACTTCTTCGACCCCGTGCGCAACGCCACCTCGGACGTGGTGTCACCTCTGTCCGGCGCCGTGCGCTGGGTGACCACACCGCTCCGCAACGCCTGGAAGGGCATCAGCGGCTACGAGGAACTGGAGGCGGAGAACGAGGAGCTACGCGCCCAGCTCGACGATGTCGCCGGAGAGGAGATCCGCGACCGCAACGCGACCGAACAGCTGGAGAAGCTTCGAGCGGAGCTCAACATCGGCTCCATCGGTGACATCCCGAGCGAGATCGCCCGCGTGGCAACGGGCCCCCGCAACAACTTCACCGACCACCGAATCGAGCTCGACAAGGGAGCCAACTCGGGCATCGAGGTGGGCATGCCGGTGATGACCGGTGGGGGGCTGCTCGGCCGGGTCGAGCGCGTGTCCTCGAACCGCTCGATCGTGCAGCTGATCACCGACCCGAGTTTCGAGCTGGGGGTGCGCATCGCCGACACCCAGGACCTGGGCATCGGCCACGGGTCCGGCGAAGGCCGGCCGTTCATCGTCTACAAGGGCATCGAGCTGACCGACCCGGTCGAGGAAGGCGACGTAGTGCTCACCAGCGGCCTTCTGCGCGCCATCATGCCGCCGGACGTGCCGATCGGCACCGTCACCGAGGTGCAGCCCGACCAGGCGGCGGGGAGCCTGATTCTCGATGTGGAGCTGGCCGCCAAGCTGAGCCAGATCGACGTCGTCCAGGTGCTGAAGTGGGTGCCACCCGCGTGAGGGTTGCGCCGTGACCGAGGAAATCCGCATGGTCGCCCGCACCGCGCTGGTGTTGTTCGTGGCGCTGGTGCTGCAGGTGGGCCTGTTCGACGAACTGAGGGTCTTCTCGGTTCACCCCGAGTTGCTGCTGGCCGTCGGGATCGCCACGGCCGTAGCGTGGGGTCCTGAACGCGGTGTCGTGGTCTGCTTCGTAGCTGGACTGCTGGCCGATCTCATCCTTTCCGGACGCTTCGGCGTGACCGCCCTGGCCTGGGGCGTCGCGGGCTACGGGGTGGGTCGGCTGTCGGATGCGGTCGCGAGGCGCAGCCACTTCATCGACGCCGGACTCATGGCGCTCGGAAGTGCCGCCGCAGTGATGCTCTATGCGGTGGTGGCGGCGTTGTTCGGAGAATCGACCCTCGGAGACGACCACCTGTGGCGCATCATCGGAATCGTGACTGCATGGAACGTGCTGCTCAGCCCGATCGTGCTGCCCGTCGCCCGCTGGGCCGGCCGGGAACCCGAGTTGAGGCCGGTCAGGTAGATGGACACTGATTCGAGCCAGGTGCGCCTGGGAGCCATCGGGATCGTGGCGATCTCACTGTTCCTGGCCCTGTTCGCGCGCCTCTGGTTCCTGCAGGGCATCGAGCGCCAGGAGTTCGAGGCGACTTCGGTCTCCAACCGCCTGCGCGTGATCCAGACCGAGGGTCCGCGGGGTCGCATCCTCGACCGCAACGGCAAGGTGCTGGTCGACAACCGCACGACGATCGTGGTCGGCCTCGACCGCGAGCCGTTGCGCGAGAAGATCCGCGGCCTCGACGACTCCGTGGAATCGGACCTGCCCGAGATCCGTGAGCGACTGTCACCCGATTTCGAGGCGATCGCCTCCGCACTGTCCTCGCTGGGGGTGGCCACCACACCCGACGACGTGTGGGAGCGCTTCATGGACAAGCGGTACTCGCCCCAGGAGCCGGTGCCCGTCGCCGAGGACGTGTCGGTGGAGGTGGAGCAGTTCCTCACCGAGCGTGCACAGGACTACCCCGGCGTGGTGGTGGACAGGCGAACGGTCCGGGAGTACCCGTACGGCCCGCTGGCCGCCCACATCATCGGCTACGTCGGCGAGATCAGCGACGAGGAGCTGTTGGCCCGCGGCGGCGAGGTGCCGGGCTCGGACGAAGTGGCGGAGACGACCACGACCGTGCCGGGGGTCGAGCCCAAGCCCTATGAAGCCGGTGACAGCATCGGCAAGACCGGCGTGGAGCGCGCCTACGAGGCCGACCTGCGCGGCGTTCCGGGCGAGCGCACCATCGAGGTGAACGCCAAGGGTGAGTTGCTCGACGTGGTGTCGGACACGCCGCCGCAGGCAGGTGACGACCTGTGGCTGACCCTCGACATCGACTTGCAGGCCCACGCCGAGGCGGAGCTGGCCAACACCCTCGAGGGGCTGCGTGATCCGTCGCCTGACCAGCCGGGTCGCCAGGGGGCGGTCGTCGTCACCGATCCCACGACCGCCGGCGTGCTGGCCATGGCCAGCTACCCGACATATGACCTGCGGCTGATCGTCAACGGCATCCCCACCGCGTTGTGGGACCAGTTCCAGGATCCGGCATCCGGGCTGCCACTGAACAACTGGGCCACCCAGGGCCAGTATGCGCCGGGCTCAACGTTCAAGCCGATAACCGCGCTGGCGGGGATCCAGTCGGGGTTCCTGCGCCCCGGCAACGACAGCTACGCCGATGCCGGCGTGTACACGATCGAGGGCTGCAGGGGCGGCAAGTGCGAGTTCAGCAACTCCGGTGGTGCCGCGAATGGGCGGGTCAATCTGGCCCGCTCGCTCACGGTATCCTCCAACGTCTACTACTACTGGATCTCCGACCAGCTGTGGCGCGGTCGCGACACCTACGGCGAGACGCCGATCCAGGACGCGGCGAAGGGCTTCGGGCTCGGAACCCGCACCGGCATCGACTTGCCGGGTGAGGCGGGCGGGCGCGTGCCGACCCCCCAAGGGCGCAAGGAGGCCTACGAAGCCAACCCCGACCTGTTTCTCACCGGCGACTGGTTCGTGGGCGACAACCTCAACACCGGGGTTGGTCAGGGCGACGTGCTGATGACCCCGCTGCAGCTCAACAGCGTGTACTCGACGATCGCCAACGGTGGCTCTGTGCTGCAGCCGCACGTGGGCCTGCAGACCACGAGGGCGATCGACCCCACCGTCGACCCCGGGTCGAAGGGCAACTACGAGGTGGTGCGCACGATCGAACCGGTCGAAACCGGCCGGGTCGAGATTGCGCCCGACCGATACATCCAGATATTCGAAGGCCTGCTCGGGGTCACCCAGAGCGGCGAGGGCACCGCTGTTGAGGCATGGCAGGCCAACCGCACCGCGTGGCCGTTCGCCGGCAAGACGGGCACCGGCGAGGTCAACGGCCAGGAGGACACGTCGGTGTTCGCAGGCTGGGGCCCGGCCGTGGGCGACCAGGCGCCCACGCATTCGATCTCGGTGATCCTGCCCAACTCCGGGTTCGGTGGAACCTATGCGGCTCCGCTGGCGTTCGAGGTGCTCGCGCCCGCCTCGAACGGTGAGCTGCCACTGGCCTGTCCGGTGACCGAACCCGAGCGCACGGAGTGCGAGGAATACAACGCCGAGGCGGCTGCCGTCGCGGCAGGCGAGGAGGTCGGCTGATGCTGAGCTCCTCCACCCGCACACCCGGCGCCAGCCTCTCAGCCCGTGACCTGACGGCACCCTGGCGCCACATCGACGGGATCCTCCTCGCCGCTGTATCGGTCGTGACGGTCATGGGCGCGGTGATGGTGTTCGGTGCCACGCGCTACACCGAGGACAACACAGGGCTGATCTACCGTCACGTCTTCTTCGTGGTGGTCGGCTTCGGGCTGATGGCCGCCGCATCGCTGATCGACTATCGGCGGATCGCCGACTGGTGGCAGATCATCTACGGCGTCTCGATCCTGGCGCTGCTCGGGGTGCTGACACCCCTCGGCGCGACCATCAACGGCACCACCGGCTGGTACCGCCTGGGCCCGCTGTCGTTCCAGCCGGCCGAGCTCGCCAAGCTCGCCACGATCCTGGCCGTCGGTGCCTACCTGGGCTCGGTCGACCGAGTGGACCTGCGGCGACTCGGTGTGGCACTCGGGTTGCTGTCGGTTCCGCTCGGACTCCTGCTCCTGCAGCCCGACCTCGGCTCGGCGCTGGTGTTCGCTGCGATCGCACTGGGGATGCTCGTGGTCGGTGGCGTACAGATGCGCCACCTGGCCGGCCTGGCCGTTGTGGGTGTGGCGGCCGTGGCGCTGCTGCTCGGCTCCGGCATGCTCGATGAGTACCAGCAGGACCGCCTGAGCGACTTCCTGTCCACCGACGGCCAGTCCTACAACGTCACCCAGGCACAGACCGCGATCTCATCTGGCGGGCTGACCGGGTACGGGTTCGGTGACGGGCCCCAGACGCGGGGCGGGTTCGTGCCCGTGCAGGAGTCGGACTTCATATTCACGGTGGTGGGCGAGGAGTTCGGATTCCTCGGCTCGGCGCTGCTCGTGGGCCTGCTCGGTGTGATCATCTGGCGGATCTGGCGGGCGGCGCAGCTGGCGCCGGACAAGCTCGGAACCCTGCTGTGCGTCGGGATCCTGTCGATGTTCCTGTTCCACATGTTCGAGAACATCGGTATGACGCTGGGGATCATGCCCGTGACCGGCATCCCTCTGCCTTTCGTTTCCTACGGCGGATCGTCGATCATGGCCAGCTTCGTCGCCGTCGGCGTGGTCCAGTCGGTGCACATGCACCGGTTCTCCTGAGAACCCGCCCGACCGGTAGAGTAGATCGATCATGGCTGGACCGCCCGAGCCGATTTTCGACCGGCTGGAACCCCTCCTTCACAGGGTGCAGCGGCCCGCGCGCTACATCGGCTGCGAAATGGGCGTAGTGGAGCCCGAATGGTCAGCCGATGCGGTCTCGTGGCTGCTGACCTACCCCGACACCTATGAGATCGGCCAGCCCAACCAGGGTCTGCAGATCCTCTTCGAGATCATCAACGAGCGGCCCGACGCGGTGGCCGAGCGGGCCTATGCCCCATGGGTCGACCTCGAGGAACAGCTGCGCGCCGAAGGCCTGCCGCTGTTCAGCGTCGACACACACCGACCGGCCGGTGCCTTCGACATATTGGCGTTCAATCTGTCCGCCGAGCTGACCTACACCAACCTGCTCAACTGCGTTGACCTCGCAGGCGCGCCCGTGCGTGCCGCGGATCGCGGTCCGGAGCACCCGCTGGTGATTGCGGGTGGGCACTGCACCTACAACCCCGAACCGCTGGCCGACTTCCTCGACGCAGCGGTGCTGGGCGACGGCGAGGAAGTGGTCGCCCACATCACCGAGGCCGTGGCTGCCCACAAGGCAGGTTCCGGTACACGCGAAGACCTCCTGCGCAGCCTTGCCGGCATCGAGGGCGTGTACGTGCCGGCCGCCTACGAGGTCACCGAGGCGGGCACCACGGAGCCGGTGTGGCCCGAGGCCCCCGAAGTCGTGTCGCGCTGCACGATCACCGACCTGGCGGAATGGCCGTACCCGGCCAGCCAGATGGTGCCCGTCACCGAAGTCGTGCACGACCGGCTCAACGTCGAGGTCTTCCGCGGCTGCACCCGGGGATGCAGGTTCTGCCAGGCGGGCATGATCACGCGACCGGTGCGCGAGCGACCCGCCGAGCAGGTCTCCCAGATGGTCCGTGACGGCATCGAGCGCACCGGCTACGACGAAGTCGCGCTCACCTCGCTCAGCACCGCCGACTTCTCCGGCATTGCCGACGTGGTGGGCGAGGTGGTGGCCAACGACACCGAAGGCCGGATCTCGGTCTCGCTTCCATCGTTGCGGGTCGATGCCTTCGGCGTCGACATCGCGGCCCAGATACAGAAAGGCCGCCGAACCGGGCTCACCTTCGCACCAGAGGCGGGCACCTGGCGGATGCGGCAGGTCATCAACAAGCTGATCCGCGAGGAAGACCTGTACTCGGCGGTGGATGCCGCCTACTCACAGGGTTGGCGCCGGGTGAAGCTCTACTTCCTCATCGGCCTGCCGAGCGAGACCGACGAGGACACCCTCGGAATCGCAGCCATGGCGGAGAACTGCATCGAGATCGGGCGTCGCCATCTCAAGAGCCCCTCGGTGACGGTGAGCGTCGGCGGCTTCGTGCCGAAGCCTTTCACGCCGTTCCAGTGGTTCGGCCAGAACACCGAGGTCGAGTTGCATCGCAAGGTGTCCCTGCTGCGCGACGCCCTGCGCAAGAACCGCAACGTCCAGCTCAAGTGGCACGACACCCGTGCCAGCGTGATCGAAGGCGTGTTGAGCCGCGGTGACCGCCGGCTCGGCCCGGTCATCGAAGATGCCTGGCGCAACGGCGCCACGTTCCAGGAGTGGTCCGAGCGATTCGAACTCGACACCTGGACAGAGGCACTGGGGGCCCATGGTCTCGACGTGGAGCAGTTCGCCCACCGGCACCGCACCGAAGACGAGCCGCTGCCCTGGGACCACCTCGACGCCGGCCTGCACAAGGACTTCCTGTGGCAGGACTGGCAGGACGCCCTCGAGGAAGTGGGCCTGCCCGATTGCCGCTGGACGCCCTGCTACGACTGTGGCGCGTGCACCGGCTACGGCGTCGAGCATGTCGTCGCCTCGGCCGTGCCGCCCGCCGGTGGAAGCCAGGGCACCGGCCAGGATCTGGACGCCGTGCCGGTGTCGGTGCCGGTGCAGATCGGAGCGGCGCGGTGAGTGTCGTGCCCAACGACCGTGTGCGGATCCGCTACCGCGTGGGTGGAAAGATCCGCTTTCTGTCACACCGTGACGTCGCACGGGTCATCGAGCGTGCCATCAGGCGCGCCGGGGTACCGGTTGCCTACAGCCAGGGTTACTCGCCCCGGCCGAAGCTGCAGTACGGGCTCGCCCTTTCCACGGGCTATGAGTCCGACGGCGAATACATCGAAGTGGAGCTCGACGCCGATCGTGTCGGGATCCGCAACCCGGAGGCAATCGCATCGGCGCTCGCCGAATGCATGCCCAAGGGACTGGACATCACCGCGGGATCCGCGGTGCCGACCGGATCACCTTCGTTGCAGGACTCCGTGGAGTCCACGACGTGGGAGATCCACCTGGCCGCGGGTGAGCCTGCGGCCGATGTGCTGGCGCAACGGGTGGGGGATCTGCTCGCCGCCGAAGAATACGGAATCGAGATCGTCCGCAAGGGAAAGCAGATACGCGAGGACCTGCGCCCCCTTCTGCGCGAACTGGTGGTGATCCCACCGGGTCGCTCGGCACGAACTGTGCTCAGAGCAGAGCTCGGAACCAAACCTCGCAGCGTCCGACCCGCAGAACTCCTGGAAACGCTCGGTGTGACCGAGCCGCTCCTCGTGAGGCGGACACACCAATGGATTTACAGCGACGGCGAGCGCCGCGAGCCAATCGGGCTCGCCCAGCCGTCGAAAGGACTCAACAATGACCGAAGACAACAGCAACAAGACTCCCCAGACGGAGCCCCGCAAGCCGAAGATCGGCGACAGCCGGCCGGCACCCAACACTGACAAGCCCAACACTGACAAGGGGTCCAATCCTGACAGGGCCAAGCCCGAGGGCAAGGGCGGCTCCGGTTCCCGCAACCGCCGCCGGCGCAAGCGCGGCGGATCCGGCCAGGGCAATCAGAGCCAGGGCAATCAGAACCAGGGCCAGAAGCAGGGCCAGAAGCAGAACAGCAACCAGAACGGCCAGAACAGCAACCAGAACGGCCAGACCAGGCAGGGCGGCGGTCGCAACCGCAAGCGTCGCCGCAAGGCACCGGCTCCGGTGTCGGTGAAGGTCGACGATCTCGAGGCGGTCGAACTCGACGAGGAGCAGCTGGCCAAGCGCCGCGGCGCATACAAGGACGGCAAGGCGCTCGGCCGCTACCAGATGATGGTGCACGTCACCGACGGAGTGACGTACATAGCTGTGCTCGAGGGTCGGTCACTCGCCGAGGTCTACGTGGCACGCCCGAGCGACGACGTCGCCCAGATCCACGGCAACATCTACGTGGGTCGCGTCGAGAACGTGCTTCCGGGCATGGAAGCGGCGTTCGTGGACATCGCCACGCCGAAGAACGCGGTCCTGTACCGCTCCGACATCACCTGGGACCCCTCGGAGATCGAGGGCGTCAAGAAGGGCGAGAAACCCCGCATCGAGCAGGTGCTCAAGGACCGCCAGACGATCCTGTGCCAGGTCACCAAGAACCCGATTGCCCACAAGGGCGCCCGGCTCACCCAGGAAGTGTCGATTCCGGGCCGATTCGTGGTGTTTGTGCCCAACTCCAACACGATCGGCATCTCCAAGCGCCTTGCGGACCAGGAACGCAAACGCCTGCGCAAGATCCTCGACAAGGCCCGCCCCGAGGGGCACGGCCTGATCGTGCGCACCGCCGCCGAGGGCGTCACCGCCGAGGAGATCCAGCGCGACGTGCGGCACCTCGCCGCCCAGTGGGAGGAGATCAACAAGATCGCACAGGGCCAGAACTCGCCGCGGCTGATCTACCGCGAGCCGCCGATGGCGGTGAGGATGATCCGCGAGGAGTTCAACGCCGACTTCCGCTCGGTGATGATCGATGATCCCGAGCTCTTCGAGGAGATCCGCTCCTACGCCGAGACCGTGGCTCCGGCACTCGCGGAACGGGTCGAGCTCTATGACAACGCGGACCCGCTTGCGATGTTCGAGCGCTACCACGTGTCCGAACAGCTGGCGAAGGCACTCGACCGCAAGGTGTGGCTTCCTTCCGGTGGCTCGCTGATCATCGAGGCCACCGAAGCCCTCACGGTCATCGACGTCAACACGGGCAAGAACGTGGGCTCCTCGAGCCTCGAGGAAACCGTGCTCCACAACAACCTGGAGGCCGCCGAAGAGATCGCCCGTCAGCTCCGCCTGCGTGACATCGGTGGCATCATCGTGGTCGACTTCGTTGACATGGAGGTTCGCGAGAACCGCGATCAGGTCGTTCGCAAGCTCAAAGAAGCACTGCGCCGCGACAAGACCCGCACCCAGGTGTTCCCGATTTCGGAGCTCGGGCTGGTCGAAATGACCCGCAAGCGCATCGGTGAGGGACTGCTCGAGACCGTTGCCCACCGCTGTGAGGACTGTGGGGGTCGCGGGCTGGTCGTGGAGGATGCTTTGCTCACGGGAAAGTCCGACAAGTAGCATGGTCAAGCTATGTATGCAGTCGTGAAGACCGGTGGAAAGCAGTACCGAGTGGAGCAGGGCCAGCGTCTGCGCGTCGAGCGCGTCGGTGAGCCCGATTCCACAGTCGAGTTGCCCGCAGTGCTGCTCGTCGACGGGGACAACGTGATCGCAGGCGACGATGCCGCCAAGGCAACCGTCTCGGCTCGGGTCGTCGACGAGGGTCGGGGCCGCAAGATCCAGGGCTTCACCTACAAGAACAAGTCGAACCAGCGCCGTCGGTGGGGTCACCGCCAGGCGTACTCCACCATCGAGATCACCGGCATCAGCGCCGGCTGAGGTAACGAGATGTCGAAGACAAAGGGCGGCGGCTCAACACGCAACGGGCGCGACTCAAACGCACAGCGCCTCGGCGTCAAGGTCTACGACGGCGGCACAGTGACCGCCGGGTCGATCCTGGTTCGCCAGCGCGGAACCCGGATCCACCCCGGCGACAACGTCGGCAAGGGTGGCGACGACACGCTGTTCGCGCTCGCTGATGGCACCGTGCGCTACGGCACTCGCCGCAACCGCAAGGTCGTCAGCATCCAGTCAGACACCGACGGGTAGGTCCTCCGAGCGCCACCCGAGCCGCGCCTTCGCTTCGGCGAAGGCATATCGGTCTGTCATGCCACCGACCCATGTGACTGCCTCGCGCAGGGCTTCGTCGCTGCCTGGCTCCACACCGGTCGCACCCAGCACGTTGGGTCGGTCCGCGTAGTACTCCACGAGTGCCCGCAGCACCCGGATCACCGACTCCGACTGCCTCAGCGACGCCGGGCGCATGTAGATGTGCTCGTAGTTGAAGGCGCGGAAAGCGGCGAGCGCCTCGGCGAGCGGCTCGGCCATGCCCACCGTGGAGGTGTCTCGAATGGCATCGACCACGCCGCGTATGAACGCATCCAGACGTCGGCTGCGCCGCGTGCCGCACCGCTCGCGGACCACCTCGGGCAGCATGTCGTCGCTCACGATGCCCACATGTGATGCGTCTTCCATGTCGTGGCACACGTAGGCAATGCGATCCGCCCAGGACACGATCTCGCCCTCCGGTGTGGAGGGCAGCGGCCGTGACCAGGAATGATTGGCAATGCCGTCGAGGGTCTCGGCGCAAAGGTTCAGTGGCTCCAGCACCACCTCGGCACCCCACACCGCATGGTCGTAGCCGCCGTCGACATATGGCGAGAACGCGTCCTCGGAAGCGTGTCCACCCGGGCCGTGGCCGCAATCGTGGCCCAGCGCGATCGCCTCGGTGAGCGTGACGTTGGCTCCGACGGCACCAGCGATTGCTGTGGCCACCTGGGCCACCTCGAGCGCATGGGTCAGCCGGGTGCGTTGGTGGTCCTCGGGGAACACGAACACCTGGGTCTTCCCCGCCAGGCGCCGAAACGCATTGGCATGCAGGATCCGGTCACGGTCACGCTCGAAGCAGGTCCTGTCCGGATCCGGTTCCTCGTCGCGTGCGCGTCTACCTGCTCCCACCGCAAGGGTTGCACCGGCCGCCAGGGTCGCGGCCTCCCGTTCCTCGCGCTGCTCCCGACCTGAAGGTGCGCCGGCAAGCGAGTTGGCCCCACCCTCATGGGCATGGCGCAGCGGAGTGGCCGCGAACTCCCCACCGGAGTGCCCACCCATGGTGGAAGCCCAACGCTCTGTTCTCTCGTTCACGACAAGGTCCCGTCCACACAAGAGAGAATAGGTATCGGGTGTGACAGTCGCGCGCCCCTATCCTGTGCGCGTGTCAGAGTTCGTCGACGAGTGTGGCCTGAATGTGCGCGGCGGTGACGGTGGCGCGGGCTCGGTGTCGTTCAGGCGCGAGGCACACACGCCCATGGGTGGTCCTGACGGCGGAGATGGCGGTGACGGTGGCGACGTGTGGCTGGTGGCCGACCGCAACACTGCCTCGCTGATCGCATTCAGGGACCATCCTCACCGCAAGGCCACATCCGGCACGCACGGGTCGGGCAAGAAGCGCCACGGCCACGCGGGCGACGACATCGAGGTGTTGGTGCCGATCGGCACCCAGGTGCGCACCCAGGAGGGGCGGCCGCTTGCCGACCTCACCCGCGAGGGCGACCGCTGGCTGGCCGCCGAGGGCGGTCGCGGCGGTCGGGGCAACGCGAAGTTCCTCTCCAACCGTCGTCGCGCCCCTGGCTTCGCCGAGCAGGGCGAAGAGGGCGAGGAGCACTGGATGGTGCTCGAGCTGAAGCTGCTGGCGGACGTGGCCCTCGTGGGGTTCCCCAACGTGGGCAAGTCCACGCTCATCTCCCGGGTGTCGGCTGCCAAGCCGAAGATCGCGGACTACCCGTTCACCACCCTGGTGCCCAACCTGGGAGTGGTGCGCACCGACGACGGATTCGAGATGGTGATCGCCGACATCCCCGGCCTCATCGAGGGCGCCGCCGAGGGCAGAGGGCTCGGTCACCAGTTCCTGCGCCACATCGAGCGCTCGCGGGTGCTGGTGGTGATGCTCGACCTGGCGGAGTTCGCAGAGGCAGCTCCGGCCGAGCAACTCGAGGTGCTACTGACCGAGCTCGGCGACTACCGCCCCGAGCTGCTGGCCCGCCCCCGGCTCGTCATCGGCTCGCGCGCCGACATGGCCACCGCCGAAACGCTCGCCTCACTCGAACAGCTGGATCCGCAGGCGCTGGTCGTATCGGCAGTGACGGGCCAGGGCACCGCCGAGCTGATCGGGTCCCTGCGCCAGCTCGTCGAGGAGGAACGCGAAACGGAGTCCGACGACGAAGGTTTCGTGACCCTGCGGCCCACTCCCGAGGGCGTCGACGTCGTGCGCCACTCCGACGGTTCGCTGGAGGTGCTCGGACGCGAGGCACGGCGTGCGGTGGCCCTGTCCGACCTCAACGACCCGGATGCGCTCGAGGAAGCCCGCCGCAGGCTGGATGCCCTCGGCGTTAACAGGGCACTACGGCGCGCCGGTGCCCGCGACGGTGACACCGTGGTGATCGGCGACTTCGCATTCGAGTTCGACGACAACCCCGTGGCCGACCTCGGTGGAAACCAGCGACGAACGGCAAGGGAGCGCAAGCAGTGAAGGTCGTGGTGAAGGTGGGCACCTCCAGCCTCACCGACGAACACGGGAGCATCGACTCGTCGAGCGTCGCCGCCCTCGCATCCGAGGTGGCTGCGATCCGCGCATCGGGCCACGAAGCGATCGTGGTGTCCTCCGGTGCCATCGCAGCGGGCCTGCCCGCGCTCGGCTGGAAGGCCGAGGACCGCCCGGGTGACACCCGTACCCTGCAGGCAGTGTCGGCGGTGGGCCAGGCCCACCTGCTGGGGGAGTGGAACGACGCCTTCGCCACCCACGGCCTCACCACAGGTCAGGTGCTGCTTGCGCCCCTCGACTTCGGCAACCGCGCCCAGTACCTGCAGGCCCGTTCCACGCTCGAGAGGCTGGCCGAGCTGGGTGTCGTGCCGGTGGTCAACGAGAACGACGCCATCGCGGATGACGAGATCCGCTTCGGTGACAACGACCGCATCGCCGCCCTGGTGGCCCAGCTGGTGGGCGCCGGGCTGCTGGTGCTTCTCACCGACACCGCGGGCCTCATGGACGCGGACCCCCGCCTGAAGCCCGAGGCATCGCTCATCGAGGAGATCGCCGAGATCGACCATGAACTCGAACGGGTCGGCACCGGGGCCGGTACCGCCCGCGGTAGTGGCGGCATGGCCTCCAAGCTGGCTGCCGCCAAGATGGCCTCGTGGTCGGGTGTGCGTTGCCTGATCGCCCACGCGAGGCGCCCACAGGTGCTCCAGGAAGCCGTGGCCGGTGCCAGCGGTGTGGGTACATGGGTACCCGCCCACAGCCGCAAGCTCAACGCACGCAAGCTCTGGATAGCCTTTGCCCTGCCGCCGAAGGGTCGCCTGGTCGTCGATGACGGTGCAGCCAAGGCCGTCACAGGCGGCGGTCGATCGCTGCT
The DNA here is from genome assembly GCA_024222295.1 of Actinomycetes bacterium. Lineage (NCBI taxonomy): Bacteria > Bacillati > Actinomycetota > Actinomycetes > Actinomycetes bacterium. Next base: position 2,403 of record JAAEPF010000025.1, on the reverse strand, counting down.
CGCAGCAGGGGTGACCAGCGTCGAAGGGTCCTTCCAACCCGAGGACGCGGTCGAAGTCGTCACCAAGAGCGGCCTGGTGATCGCCAAGGGACTTGCACGCACTGATTCCGAAACGGCGTCAGCTGCTGCGGGAAAGCACTCCCGCGAGTTGCCCGACGACGTCGACGAGCTCATCCACGCGGACGCCCTCGTCGTCGTGGCCGACTAGCTACTCACCGGTAGCGGTCTCGCCCGCGGCTTCACCCGGGTCGGCCGCATCAGCGGTGCCGCCCTCGAGGCCAAGCTTGGAGCGGATCTCGGAAAGGCGGGCCTGTGCCTCGGTGTGCATCGAAGCCTGCTCCACCTCGAGCATCTTGGACTCGACGCCCATCTCGCGTAGCTCCGAGGAGCCCATCGCCTTGGCATAGCGGCTCTCGATCTTCTCCTGCACCTCGGCGAGGGTGGGCACGTCCTGGCCGACTTCCTCGGTGAGGGTGTCCATCGCCGAGTTCATCTGCTCCTGCATCTTCGCCTGGTCGAGCTGGCTGAGGAGGCGCTGCTTCTCGGCGAGCTTCTGCTGGAGCAGTCGGGAGTTCTGCTGGACTGCCCCCTTCGCCTTGGCTGCGGCCTCGGTGGCCTGAAGCGACATCGCCTTGAGGTTGTCGACCTCGCGCTCCTTGGCGATCAGCTGGTTGGCGAAGGCCTCGGCGGCAGCGGTGAACTCGTCCATCTTCGCCGAGTCGCCGGTCTTGCCCGCCTCCTCGGCCATGAGAACTGCCTGGCTGGCGTTGCGGTTGAGCTTTTCGAGTTCCTCGAGTGACGCGTTGAGCCGCATCTCGTTCTGCTTCTGGTTGGCGATGACGTTGGCCGCCTGCTCCTTCAGGCGCCTGTGCTGCTCGCGCGCCTCGGTTATCGCCTGTTCGAGCTGGACCTTGGGGTCGGCCTTCTCGTTGAAGACGGACGACACCTTCGCGCCCATGTACTTCCACCACTTCTTCATCGACTTCCACATGGTGCGAAGACTAGCGGCGCATCCGGCTCCACCGTCCCCGCAGTCCCCGACGCAGGGTGTCGATGGTGTCCTCGAACCCGTGCGGGCGCAGCAGGAAGGTGCCACCCGAGAACACCACAGCCGCCACCAGGACGGCCATCACTATCTCCATAACCGGCCCGGCGTCGGTGTTGGTGCGCACCCACCAGATGGTCATGCCCACCGCTAGCAGCACCATCAAGGCGACCAGGAGGCCCCTGCCGAAGGCCGCCAGGCCCTGCCAGGTGAGCGTTCCCTTGACGTGGCGGTTGAGTATCACCACCGCTGTGATGGCTGCCACGAGATACGAGGCCGAGTACGCAAGCGAGAGCCCTGGCTGGTCCAGTACGGCCACGAAGGGGACCACGAGGGCCACGTTGAGGCCGTTCTGGAACACACTCAGCCAGAAAGGGGTCCTGGTGTTGCGGCGGGCGTGGAACGCGCGGATGCAATACAGGAAGATTGCGAAGAAGGGCAGACCGATGCTGAACCCGGCCAGCATCTCGGCCGTCTGGGCCGTGTCAGCCGCGGTGAACTCGCCGCGCTGTAGCAGGATCTCGATCAGCGGTGCCCCGAGGAAGAGGTAGGCGCCGGCAACGGGCAGCAGGAAGGTGAGCAGCACCGCCAGGCCCTCGCGGAACCGTTCCCGAAACGCAGGCACGTCATGGGCGCTGGCTGCCTCGGACAGGTCGGGCAGGATCACGGTCATGATCGACACGGCGATGAGGCCGTAGGGGAGCTGGAAGAAGATGAATGCGTACTGGTAGGCGGACACCGCACCTTCGCCGGCGCCGCGGGCAATGGTCAGCACGACGAGCAGGGCGATCTGGTTGGCCGCGGCGAACCCGACCGTCCAGCCGGAGAGCCGTACCAGCTTCTTCACCGCTGGATGGCGGGGTTGGAACCTCCAGCGCAGGTGTACCCCGGCCCGGCGCAAGGAGGGGAGCAGCGCCACTGCCATCGACGCAACGCCGGCCGTCGTGCCCAGGCCGAGCAGGTACACGGTCATCGTGGAGTCGGTGTCGGTCCGTCCCGTGGAGATCAGCCACCACACTGCCAGTGCGGCTGCAGATGTGACCACGTTGGTGAGCACCGGCGCGAAGGCCGGGGCGACGAACCGCCGCCGGGCGTGCAACTGGGCGGTCACAAGCGTGGTGATCCCGTAGAACAGGATCTGTGGCAGCAGCAGCGCCAGCAGGTCGTCACCGATCGCCAGCTGCTGGGCACGCTCGGCACCGTCCAGCGGAAGTGCGAACAGCCGGTTGATCAGCGGCGATGCCAGCACCGCCAGCACCGACAGCACGGTGACGGCAACGAACGACACGGTCATCAGCGCAGAGGCTGTGTCGCCGGGGTCATCGTCGCCGGGGTCATCGTCGCCGGGGGCATCGTCG